>NZ_VIDT01000213.1 GCF_006519715.1 Ideonella azotifigens | reverse complement strand
CCGCGGCCTCGCCTCCCGCCGCGAGGCGGACGACTGGATCGACGCGGGCTGGGTCAAGGTGGACGGCGAAATGGCCGTGCTCGGCCAGCGCGTGAAGCCCAATGCCCGCATCGAGATCGACCCGGCCGCGCACACCCAGCAGGCCAAGCGCATCACGGTGCTGATCAACAAGCCCATCGGTTACGTCAGCGGCCAGGCCGAAGACGGCTATGAGCCGGCGGTCGTGCTGGTCACCGCCGCCAACCACTGGGAAGAAGACCCGACCCAGAAGCCCTTCCACGCTGGCCACGCCCGTGGCCTGGCACCCGCCGGCCGGCTGGACATCGACTCCACCGGCCTGCTGGTGCTGACCCAGGACGGCCGCGTGGCCAAGCACCTGATTGGCGAGCACTCGCTGGTCGAGAAGGAATACCTGGTGCGGGTCGAACCGATGGGCGAAGGCCCGTTCCCACCGGAAAACCTGGAAAAGCTCAACCACGGCCTGTGGCTGGACGATGTCGAGCTGAAGCCGGCCAAGGTGAGCTGGGCCAATGAGGACCAGCTGCGCTTTGTGCTGCGCGAGGGCCGCAAACGCCAGATCCGCCGCATGTGCGAGCTGGTGGGCCTGAAGGTGACGGCACTCAAGCGCGTGCGCATCGGCAGCGTGGTGCTGGGCAAGCTGCCTGCGGGCCAGTGGCGCTACCTGCGCGAAGATGAGCGTTTCTGACACGAGCACCGCGTTGCCTGCCGCGGTGCCGGCACCGCGCCTGACCGAAGCGCAGCTTGCGCTGGCGCTGTCGCTGCTGCTGGGCCTGCAGCCCCTCACGACCGACCTGTACCTGCCCGCGTTGCCCTTGCTTCGCCACGCGCTGGGCGCCGGCATGGCGGCCGCGCAGCTGACGATGTCCGCGCTGCTGCTCAGCTTCGGGCTGGCGCAGCTGCTGATGGGGCCGCTGTCGGACCGTTTCGGCCGCCGCCCGGTGCTGCTCGGTGGGCTGTTCCTTCATGCACTGGCTGGCGTGGGCGTGGCGCTGGCACCGGACATGGCGACGCTGATCTTGCTGCGCGCGGTACAAGGCGTGGGCATGGCGGCCTCGGTTGTTTGCGCCCGGGCGATGGTGCGCGACCTTTACGAGCCTTTCGAAGGCGCGCAGGTCATGTCGCGCGGGCTGTTCGGGCTGGGTGTCATCGCGATGCTGGGCCCGGTGCTAGGCGGCATGCTGGCAGCCAGCCTGGGCTGGCGCGCAGCGATGGCCGCGGTGGCGCTGGGCGGTGCGTTGACGCTGCTGTTCGTCTGGCGCACGCTGCCGGAAAGCCTGCCCAGTCGCAACCTGCAGGCGCTCAACGCCGGACCGCTGGCGCGCACCACTGCCGAAGTGCTGCGGCACCCCGGTTTCCGTGCCTGGACCGCGCTGATCTCGACCACCTACGGCGGGCTGATCGTGCTGCTGGCCGGCTCGCCGTTTGTCTACATTGGCACACTGGGGCTGGCACCCTGGGCCTACGGGCTGGTGATGGCCTCGGCCTCCGGCTCGTACATGCTGGGCACGCTGGCCTGCAGGCGACTGGTGCCGTGGCGCGGGCTGGCGGGTGCGGTGCGCATCGGTGGCGTGATGTCGCTGGCTGGCGGGTTGCTGATGCTGGCCTGCGCCAGCCCGGCGCAGCCGCCGCTGGCCGGCGTGCTGGTGGCGCATTGGCTGTACGTGTTCGGCCATGGCATTCACCAGCCTTGTGGCCAGGCCGGCGCGGTCGGCGCGTTTCCGCAAGCCGCCGGTCTCGCCTCGGCCTTGTCCGGCTGCATCCTGGCACTGGTGGCGTTTGCCATCGGCCTGGGCATGGGCCGCGCGATGAACGGCCAGTTGGCACCGCTGGCCATCGGCCTGGCGCTGGCTTCGCTGGCGGTCATCGGCGTGGCTTTCACGCTGGTGCGCTGGCATGGCGAACCCAGGCGCATCGCCGCCGCATGAACCGGAACGCGCTGGACTGGATCGGCCTGGCCGGGCCGACCGCCTCGGGCAAGACCGCCGCCGCGCTGGCGCTGGCACAGGCGCTGCCGGTCGAGATCACCAGCGTCGATTCGGCGCTGGTCTACCGCGGCATGGACATCGGCACCGCCAAGCCCAGCGCCGCCGAGCAGGCGCTGGTGCCGCATCACCTGATCGACATCATCGAACCCGAGCAGGCCTACTCGGCCGCGCAGTTCGCGCGCGACGCGAAGACGCTGATCGCCGAGATCCAGGCACGCGGCCGGCTGCCACTGCTGGTCGGCGGCACCATGCTGTACTTCAAGGCACTGGTCGACGGGCTGGATGAATTGCCGCAAGGCGATGCCAGCTTGCGCGCTGAACTGGACGCCGAAGCCGCCCGCCTGGGCTGGCCGGCCATGCATGCCAGGCTGGCCGAGGTGGACCCGGTGAGCGCGGCGCGGCTTGCGCCAGCGGATGCGCAACGCGTGCAGCGTGCGCTGGAGGTCTGGCACCTCACGGGCCAGCCGCTCTCAAGCTTCCACTCGCGCGCCGAGACGCCCGCTGCACCGGCTCGGCACCTGTTGATTGCGCTGGAGCCGCTGTCACGCGCCTGGCTGCACGAGCGCATTGCGCTGCGCTTCGAAGCGATGCTGGCGCAGGGCTTCCTTGCCGAAGTGCAGGCACTGCGCGCGCGCGGCGGGCTGCATCCAGGCTTGCCGTCCATCCGCTGCGTGGGCTACCGCCAAGCCTGGGAAGCGCTGGACGCCGGGTTGTCAGGCCAGGCCCTGCACGATGACCTGATGGCCCGCGGCGTGGCCGCGACGCGCCAGTTGGCCAAGCGGCAACTCACATGGCTGCGCAGCATGGCCCGGCAGGTGGTGGCCTGCGACGGAGGGGATCCCGCCGACGAGGTGCGCAGGCAAGTGCTGCAGGCGATCCAGGCGCGCTGACTCTAGGCCGGATTGAACGGCCCACAGCGCCCGCGCTTGCGGAGTATCAAACGACGAGCTGGCGCGGCCCCCTAGCATGGCAGCATGCCCGTCATCCTTCACCAATCGCCGGGCCACCAGTGCCTGATGTTTTCCGACCTGGCCGACGAATCCGGCGGAGAGGCGGTTCAGTCCAACCAGTTCCTCATCGTCGACGACGGGACGGGCGCCATCATCGATCCGGGGGGCAACCTGGCCTACTCCGAGCTGTATCTGACGATGACGCGGCATTTCCCGCCGCACAAGCTCTCGGCCATCCTGGCCTCCCATGCCGACCCGGACATCGTCGCATCGCTGGACCGCTGGACCACTTCCACGCCCAACGCCAAGATCTACGTGTCCACGGTGTGGGAGCGCTTCATTCCGCACTTCTGCAAGCCCGGCAAGACGATAGGCCGCATCGTCGGCATTCCGGACCCTGGCATGCGCATCCGCATCGGCAGGCATGACCTGATCGCGCTGCCGGCGCACTTCCTGCACGCCGAGGGCAATTTCCAGTTCTATGACCCGGTCAGCAAGATCCTGTTCTCGGGGGACCTGGGCGTCTCGATGGTGAGTGGCGAGATCGCCAGGACGCCCGTCTCGTCGCTGGCCACGCTGTTGCCACGCATGGAGGCCTTTCACCGCCGCTACATGGTCTCGAACAAGGTCCTCAGGCTTTGGGCCGACATGGTCAGCCCGCTGGACATCCAGATGCTGGTGCCGCAGCACGGAGCGCCACTGACCGGCCCGGCCATCGGCGAATTCATCGCCTGGGTGCGCGAGCTGCAGTGCGGCATCGACCTGATGGGGCCGCGGCACTACCAGGTCCCTGCGTAGGAAAGCGGAGATGACAAAGCGGCCTGCAGGCCGCTTTGTCATGGGGCGTCAATGCGCGATCAGGATGGCGTGACCGAGCGCGACGGGTCGCTCTGGCGCGGCAGGATGGGCGCAGCGCGCACGCAGTTGCGGCCGGCGTCCTTGGCGGTGCGCAGCGCCGCTTCGGCTTCCTGGATCAGACCGTCCAGCGCCAGTTGGCCAGCGTGCACATGGGCCACGCCCACGCTGACGGTGGCCACCACATGCGCCTTGTCCCAGCGGAAAGGCGTTGCGGCCACCTGCTGGCGAATGCGCTCGGCTGCGTCCAGCGCACCCAGCGGGTCGGTGTGAGGCAGAAAGACGGCCAGTTCGGCGCCACCGAAGCGGGCCAGCACGTCAGACTGGCGCAGCGTGGCGCTGACGCGGCGGGTGACTTCGAGCAGGATCGCGTCGCCACAGCGCTGGCCGAGGTTGTCGTTGATACGGCGCAGGTGGTCGGTGTCGATCAGCAGCAGCGCGCCGTCGTCGCCGTAGCGGCGGCAGCGGGCCCATTCGCGGTCGGCCAGGCGCAGGAACTGGCGGCGGTTGCTGACACCGGTCAGTTCATCGTCCACGCACAGCATTTGCCGCTGCTGGGTGGATTGCGCCAGCGCGCTGGCCAGGTTCAGCGCCACGCCGCCAGTCAGCAGCGCGGGCACCAGCGCGATCGCGGCGCCGGCCAGCGCGGCAGGCCACGAAGCGTGGTCCATCCACATCAGCACGGCCGCGACAAACGCGCCTACACACAAGGCCACGCCGAGCTGAAACAGCCAGGCGGAGCGCAAGCCCATGCGGGTGACGGCGCGTGAGAGCCGGTGTGCCCAATCCATGTCGAGGTCGGTTGAGGCCATGCCAGAAGGACAAAAAATGTCAGTAATTATTCCAACACATTTCGGCTGCGATGTGCGTTTCCTTCAGTGTTGACAACGTGAGGAAATGGGTAAAGCAACCCGGAATTTCACTCACGCCGCAGCCGGCTTCACAGGCGCGGGTGCGTGCGCTTGACCGGTCAGGCGATCTGAGATTAAAGTGATATCACTTTGATTTCTGGCCGTTGGCCGCCGAGGAAACCTCATGCAGACCCCCGCCCGCACGGAAAATCCGTTCCATTCGCTCAACGGCTACGCGATGATCGCCGCCGCGCTGGCGCTGATCCTGGCCGGCGCGCTGTCGCTGGTGCTGCAGGTGCTGCCGCTGGTCGCCAGCATCCTGCTGGGTGTGCTGCTGGTGCTCAGCGGAGTCATCACGCTAGCCGGCCTGTACATGCTCCAGCCCAACACCGCGCGCATCCTGACGCTGTTCGGCCAGTACCGCGGCACCGACAGGGCCGAAGGCCTGCGCTGGGCCAACCCGCTGTTCGCCGGCCGCAGCGTCTCGCTGCGCGCTCGCAACTTCAATGCGCCAACGCTGAAGGTCAACGACAAGCGCGGCAACCCGGTGGAGATCGGCGCGGCCGTGGTCTGGCGGGTGCGCGACACCGCGCAGGCGGTGTTCGAGGTCGATGATTTCGAGTTGTACGTGAAGGTTCAGGCCGAAACCGCGCTGCGCCACCTCGCCTCGCAATACGCCTATGACCACACCAGCGATCCGACCGACAGCGCGGCCACCCAGGCTGCAGCCGCGGAAACGACGCTGCGCGGCAGCATCGACGAAGTGGCCCATGCCTTGAAGACGGAACTCCAGGCGCGCTTTGGCGCAGCTGGTGTGGAGGCGCTGGACGCCAAGCTGACCCACCTGGCCTACGCACCGGAAATCGCCCAGGTGATGCTGCGCCGCCAGCAGGCCGAGGCCATCGTCGGCGCGCGCACGCAGATCGTGCTGGGCGCGGTCAGCATGGTGGAAGCCGCGCTGCGCGGCCTGTCCGAGCGCGACATCGTGGTGCTGGACGACGAACGCAAGGCGGCGATGGTCAGCAACCTGCTGGTGGTGCTGTGCGCCGACAAGGACACCCAGCCCATCATCAACACCGGCACGCTGTACAACTGACGCGCAAGGCCTGCCATGTACCACCGCATGCAAGACACCGCTTCGCCATCCAGCTCGCCGCTCGACGAGATCTACCTCGAACGCCAGTACGCCAGCCTGCCGCTGCTGGGCCTGCTGCTGGCACTGGGCCTGGGCCTGCCACTGGCGATCCTGGCCGACCTGCGCAGCGGCGGCCAATGGCACGACACCTTGCCGGTCTACGCGCTGATCGTCGCGGTGCAGGCCGGGCTGCTGCTGACCTTTGGCCGCTTCAGCGTGTCGCTCAACGCCGAGCGCCTACGCTGGTCCTTCGGCTGGATGGGCTGGCCGCGCGGCCAGGTGCTGCTGGCCGACATCCAGCGCGTGGCGCCAACCCGCACCCGCTGGACAGAAGGCTGGGGCATCCGCGCAACGCGCAACGGCATGCTCTACAACCTGCGCGGCCTGCAAGCAGTGCAGCTCACGCTAAGCGACGGGCGCACCGTGCGCATCGGCTGCAGCGAGCCAGCGGCCCTCGTCAACCTGCTGGCACCCCGCCTGGGCAACAGGCCGGGGACGGGCCGCTGATGGCCAGTCCGGGCAAGAAGAGCTACCCGCTGCGCATCGACCCTGCGCTGTGGGCCGAGATCGAGCGGCTTGCGGCGCAGGAGTTGCGCAGCGCGAATGCACAGGTCGAGTACCTGCTGCGCGAGGCGCTGGCCAGGCGTGGGCGCCTGCCCGCACCACCCGCGGCGGACGGGCCCAAAGAAGAAGCGGCCAGCCAGGACTGAAGCTCGCCGGCCGCTTTGGTCGATCACCTCACGCGACGCAGAGCCACCACCGCCGGGCCGTCCCAAGGTGGCGGCTCAACCCGCTCGGCGGGTGGTGCTGCGTACTCGCGGCACCGAGTGCCCCATCAATGCGCACCACCCGCGTCGGCCGGTGTGCCACCGGCATGCGGCGCGGGGCGTTTGGTCAGCCAGATCAGGCCGATCAGCAGCACGAACAGCACGGCCGAGCCGATGAAGATGTCGTCGGCCGCGCGGGTGAAGGCCTGCACGTCGATCAGCCGGTTGATCTGGATCAGCGCCTGGTCGGTCGTCAGGCCCGCCTGGTTCAACCCGGTCAGCGCGCCACTCAGGGCGTCCTGCTGGCCGGTCATCGGCTCGGTCAGGTGCGCGTGGTGCAAAGCCGCGCGGCTCTCCCACAGCGTCGTGGCGATGGAGGTGCCCATCGCACCCGCAGTGATGCGCACGAAGTTGCTCAGGCCGGCCGCGGCAGGAATGCGTTCCGGCGGCAGGCCAGACAGCGTCAGCGTCGTCAGCGGAATGAAGAAAAACGCCATCGCCGCGCCCTGGATCACCGTGGGCACAAGGATCTGCATGAAGTCGGTCTGCGGTGTGAAATGCGAGCGCATCCACAGCACCAGCGCGAAGACGATGAAGGCCCCTGTGGCCATTTTCCTTGGGTCCCATTCACTGACCTTCTTGCCCACCAGCGGCGTCAGCAGAATGGCGAACAAGCCCACCGGCGCCAGCGCCAGGCCCGCACTGGTCGCCGTGTAACCCATCCATTGCTGCAGCCACAGCGGCATCAGCACCACGTTGCCGAAGAACAGGCCGTAAGCCACCGACAGCGCCAACGCGCCAAACGCGAAGTTGCGTCCCTTGAACAGCCGCAGGTCGACCACCGGGTGTTTCTCGGTCAGCTCCCACACCAGGAAGACGGCGAACGAGATGCCCGCGACCAGCGCCAGGATCACGATCTGGTTGGAGGCAAACCAGTCCAGTTCCTTGCCCTTGTCCAGCATCAGCTGCAGCGAGCCCACCCACAGCACCAGCAGCGTCAGGCCGACGGTGTCGATCGGCAACTTGCGGATCGTGGTTTCACGGTCGCGGTAGATCCACCAGGTGATGCCCGCGGCCAGCAGGCCGACAGGCACGTTGATGTAGAAGATCCACGGCCAGGAAACGTTGTCGGTGATCCAGCCGCCCAGCAGCGGGCCCACCACCGGCGCGACCAGCGTCGTCACGCCCCATAACGCCAGCGCCATGCCAGCCTTGGCCCGCGGATAGCTGGACAGCAGCAGGGTTTGCGACAGCGGGATCATCGGCCCGGCCACCAGGCCCTGGGCCACGCGGCAGACCACCAGCATTTCCAGCGAGGTCGCGAAGCCGCACAGCCAGCTGGTCAGCACGAACAGCAGCACGCTCATCGTGAACAGCTTCACCGCGCCGAAGCGCTGGGTGAGCCAGCCGGTGAGCGGCACCGAAATCGCATTGGCCACGCCGAAGCTGGTGATGACCCAGGTGCCCTGGTTGGGGCTCACGCCCACGTCGCCGGCAATCGCCGGGATCGACACGTTGGCGATGGACGAGTCCAGCACGTTCATGAACGTGGCCAGCGACAGCGAGATCGTGCCCAGCAGCAAAGG
>NZ_VIDT01000212.1 GCF_006519715.1 Ideonella azotifigens | reverse complement strand
AGTGCTCGGGCCGCAGTTCAGCGCCACGGCGCTGGCCGCACTGCTGCCCGACGAACCGGACCTCGCGCCCGTCCTGGCCCAGGCCCTGGCGCTGCAGCTGCTGATACCGGCAGAGGCGCGGGGCGAACAGGGTTATGCGTTCCGGCATGGCCTGATCCACGAAGCCGCGAAAAACAGCCTGCCGCGCGCCACCCGCCGCGAGTTGCATGGCCGCCAACTCGCCTTGCTGCACATGCAACCGTCGACCCCGCCCGCCGAACTGGCCTCGCACCTGGAAGGCGCCGAGCGCTGGGCCGAAGCACGAGACCGCTGGGCCGAGGCCGGCGATACGGCACTGACACAGGAGTTCGCACAGGACGCCATGCGCCACTACGCCCGCGCCCTGCAGCTCGGCGAGCAGCCGGGCGCCGCCCCGCCGCAAGACCTGCTGCTTCACCTTCGCCTGCAGCATGCCCAGGCCACCATGATGTGCCAGGGCTATGGCTCCCCGCTGGCGCACGCCACCTACGGCGAGGTCCTGCAGGCCCTGCAGGCCAGCGATGGCGACACGGCCGAACGGCGACGGCTGCGTTTTCGCGCCCTGTCGGGGCTGTACATGGGCGCAGGCTCGCAGGGCCGCAGCCTGGGCCTGGACCACGCGCGGGGCTTGGTCAACACGGCGCAGGACCCAGCCGAAATGCTGATGGCCTGCTTCGCCATGGGCAACTCCCAGTTCTGGCACGGCGAACTGGCCGACGCAATGCACCACCTGCAGCGCGCCGCCGAGCTGGCCAGCGGGTTGTCACCCGAGCAACGCCGCCGTTGCATGGAAGACGACGCAGCGTTGCTCAGCGCCTCCGTGCGAAGCTGGAATTTGTGGTTCCTGGGGCGGCCCGAGGAGGCCAGGCAACTGGCCGATGCAACCGTGGGCCTGGCCCGCCAAGCCGGCCGGGCCCACGCGCTGTGCTTCAGCCTCAGCCTTGCGGCAGCCGTGCACTGGTGCCTGGGCGACACCGAGCGGGTGCTGACCGTCTCGGGTGAAGCCTGCATGCTGTCCGAACGCTTCGGTTTCCCGCTCTGGCGCGGTTTGAACCGGCTGTTCGTGCTGTGGGCGCGGGCCTGCCAGGGCGCGCCCGGCGTGGCGGCCGAGGGGCTGCAGGCCGCCCAGCAAATGCGCATGGCCTACCGGGCAGGCTCGACCACGGCACGCTGGATCCTTGGCAGCGCCCTGCTGCAAGCCGGTGAAATCCAGGCCGCCCAGGCGGAGCTGACATTGGCACTGGAAGACGCGCGCAGTGGGCTGGATCACTTCTGCGAACCTGAGCTGCTGCGACTGCTGGCGCTGTGCCAACTGAAGTCTGGCGAGACCCAAGCCGCCGAATGCCTGCTCATGGAGGCCGAGACCCTGGCCGTGCGGCTGGGCGCCACTGGCTTGCTGCCAGCCGTGCGCGAGCTGCAGCGCGCAGCACGCCGTCAAGGCGCGAGCCTCGCGCGCTGACTACGCTTTGACTACGCGGGCTGCCTAGCATGGGCATCGCCCAGTGGCGCCCGAAGTGACGGATGAAAACGGCTGCCTCGCGCCACCCAGCTTTTCCAACATTCAGACGCAGAGACCCACCCCCATGTCCAGATTCATTGCGATTCCCGCCCTGCTTGCCGCAATTGCGCTGAGCCCCCTCCTCGCCCAGGCCAGCACGCCGTTGACCAGCGTCGGCATCACCGCCGGCATCCCGTCCACCCCGGTGAAGAAGCAAGGCGAGAACTTCTTCAAGACCACCTTCAGCTTCGGCTACCAGCAGGGCAAGGTGATGCTCTCAGGCGCTGCCGACGGTACCGGCACCTTCTACGTGGACGATGTGATCACCGTCCACGTCGTGCGACCGGACGGCACCAAGCAAAGTTTTTCGTACGACTTCAGCGGCGGCTGCCAGGACGCCTATCCGCTGAATCCGGTGGACCTGAGCGACCTGTTCCAGCCGGGTGTCAACAAGGTCACGGTCACGCTGGCGGACCGCTGCGGCACCGTGGTGCAAGCACCCGCTGTGTTCCTGAGCACCCACTGAGCAAGCTTGCCGGTGCGCGACAGGCCGTTCACGGCACGTAGCGCACCGCCTGCTCGCCACGGCAAAAGCCGTAGAGCTGCAGCCCGGCCTGGCGGGCGATGTCGACCGCCAGCGAGGTCGGCGCCGAGATGGTAGCCAGCAGCGGCACGCCCAGCCGGGCGCACTTGCGCACCAGCTCGTAGCTGGCGCGGCTGGACATCACGATGAAGCCGTCGTCCATCGGCAACCTTGCCTGCACCCGGCTGCCCAGCAGCTTGTCCAGCGCGTTGTGGCGGCCCACGTCTTCCATCACCTGCAGCAGCTCGCCCTCGCGCGTGGCCCAGCCGGCGGCGTGGTGCGCGCCGGTCAGCGCGTTCAGCGGCTGCAACGCGGGCATCTGGGTGAAAGCCTTCAACACCGTGGCCGGTGGCAGCGCGGCCAGCCACGCGGGTGGCGACAGGCGTTCGGGCAGCAGGTCCAACCGGGTCAGGCTGTCAATGCCGCACAGGCCGCAGCCTGTGCGGCCGGCCAGCGTGCGGCGCTGATCCTTCAGCCGCATTTCGGCGGCGGCGGCCACTTCGAGCTGGACCTCGACACCTTGCGCGTTCGCGATCACGTCAATGCCATGGCACTCGGCTGGCGACAGCAGCAAGCCTTCGGAAAGCGCAAAGCCCAGCGCAAAGGCTTCGAGGTCGGCCGGCGTGGCCATCATCACGGCATGCGAGATGCCGTTGAAGACCAGGGCGACCGGGGTTTCGGTGGCCACCTGATCGGAATCAGCGTGGTCCAGCGGTCGGCCCTGGCGCACGCGCCGCACGGTGACAGGCACCGTGGGAGGCGGCAGGGAATCGTCGGCCGGCGAAAGAAGATGGGGAGAGAAATCGTCGCTCATGCTGGCGGCAGATTCTGCGCGCAAACGCCAACCCCGGCTTGCGCAGGTGCGCGCACCAAGGCGCTCAATCGAGCACGTCTGCGCGCACCTGCAAGGCGTCGCGCACGATGGGCAGCAGCCCGTCTTCCGCGCCGCCTTCGGCCCGGGCCTCGATGTGCCGCGCCAAGGCGTGGCGCATGCGCGGCGCCCAGAACTTGCGAATGTGGGTGGCAATGCCGTCCAGCGCCTCGGCCCGGTCGGGCTGGGCCTGGAAGAACTGGCCGATCTGGTTGGCCATGTGCACCAGGTGTTCAACGTCCATGAGGCGCGCTTTCTGAATGTCCACAGGGTGGGACGGCGGACAGGGAAACGGCGGTGAAGGTCTTCATTTGCCGATGACCTCCGCGCGCCGCGCCTGGTCCAGCAAGTCCAGTTGGGTCTGGTTGAACTCGGCGTAGCCCCGCTGCCATTCCGAGGGCTGCGCCACCGGCATCACCTGCACCGCCGTCACCTTGTACTCGGGGCAGTTGGTGGCCCAGTCGGAGGCGTCGGTGGTGATCACGTTGGCGCCGGACTCCGGGAAGTGGAAGGTGGTGTAGACCACGCCCGGCTGCATGCGCTCGCTGAGCACCGCGCGCAGCACCGTGTGGCCGGCGCGGCTTTCCACGCCCACCCAGTCGCCAGCGCGCACGCCGCGCTCCTCGGCGTCGTGCGGGTGGATCTCCAGCCTGTCCTCGTCATGCCACTGGTTGTTGGGCGTGCGGCGGGTCTGCGCACCCACGTTGTACTGGCTCAGAATGCGGCCGGTGGTCAGCAGCAGCGGGTACTTGCGGGTGACCTTTTCCTCGCTGGGCACGTACTGGGTGACGATGAACTTGCCCTTGCCGCGCACAAACTTCTCGCGGTGCATGATGGAGGTGCCGGCTTCTTCGGTGCTGTCGTTGCAGGGCCACTGCACGCTGCCCAGGCGCTCGATCTTCTCGTAGCTCACGCCGGCAAAGCTGGGCGTGAGCATCGCGATCTCGTCCATCACCTGCTCGGGCGATGCATAAGCCATGGGGTAGCCGAGGGCGTTCGAGAGCTTGACGGTGACCTCCCAGTCGGCCAGGCCCGGCAGCGGCGGCATGGCCTGGGTCACGCGGGAAATGCGGCGCTCGGCATTGGTGAAGGTGCCGTCCTTCTCCAGGAACGAAGACCCGGGCAGGAACACGTGGGCGTACTTGGCGGTTTCGTTCAGGAAGATGTCCTGCACGACGATGCATTCCATGCGGCTCAGCGCATCGGCCACGTGCTGGGTGTTGGGGTCGGACTGCACGATGTCCTCGCCCTGGCAGTACAGGCCCAGGAAGCTGCCCTCATGGGCGGCGTCGAACATGTTCGGAATGCGCAGGCCGGGCTCCGGGCTGAGCTCCACGCCCCAGGCCGCCTCGAACAGGTTGCGGGCCGTGGTGTCGGAAATGTGGCGGTAGCCCGGCAGCTCATGCGGGAAGCTGCCCATGTCGCAACTGCCCTGCACGTTGTTCTGGCCGCGCAGCGGGTTCACGCCCACGCCCTCGCGGCCCACCATGCCGCAAGCCATGGCCAGGTTGGCAATGCCGATGACCATGGTCGAGCCCTGCGCGTGTTCGGTGACGCCCAGGCCGTAGTAGATGGCCGAATTCGGGCCGGCGGCATACAGCCGCGCGGCAGCCCGCACCTCGGCCGCCGGCACGCCGGTGGCCGCTTCCAGCGCCTCGGGCGAGTTCTCCGGCCGGGCGACGAATTCGCGCCATTCGGCAAAGCTCTTGGTGTCGCAGCGCTCGGCCACGTAGGCTTCGTTGACCAGGCCTTCGGTGACCACCACATGGGCCAGCGCCGAGATCATGGCCACGTTGGTACCCGGGCGCAGCGCCAGATGATGCTGGGCCCGCACATGGGGCGAGCTGACCAGGTCGATCTTGCGCGGATCGACCACCACCAGCTTGGCGCCTTCGCGCAGGCGGCGCTTCATGCGCGAGGCGAAGACCGGGTGCGCATCGCTGGGGTTGGCGCCAATGACCAGGATCATGTCCGACTGCTCGACCGACTTGAAGGTCTGCGTGCCGGCCGAGGTGCCGAAGGTCTGGCCCAGGCCGTAGCCGGTGGGCGAGTGGCAGACCCGGGCGCAGGTGTCGACGTTGTTGGTGCCGAAAGCCGCGCGGATCAGCTTCTGCACCAGGTAGGTTTCTTCGTTGGTGCAGCGGCTGGAGGTAATGCCGCCCACCGAATCCTTGCCGTGCGCGGCCTGGATGCGCTTGAACTCCGACGCGGCGTAACCGATGGCCTCGTCCCAGCTGACGGGCTGCCACGGGTCGCTGATCTTCTTGCGGATCATCGGCGTGGTGATGCGGTCTGCATGGGTGGCGTACCCCCAGGCGAAGCGGCCCTTGACGCAGCTGTGGCCGTCGTTGGCCTTGCCGTCCTTCCAGGGCACCATGCGGACCACGGTGTTGCCCTTCATCTCGGCCTTGAAGCCACAGCCCACGCCGCAATAGGCACAGGTGGTGATCAGGCTGTGCTCGGGCTGGCCGAGCTCGATGATGCTGTTTTCCTGCAGCGTGGCCGTCGGGCAGGCTTCCACGCAGGCCCCGCAGGAAACGCACTCGCTGTCCATGAAAGGCTGGTCCTGGCCCGGCGAGACGCGGCTCTCGAAGCCCCGGCCGGAAATGGTCAGCGCGAAAGTCCCCTGGGTTTCCTCACACGCCCGCACGCAGCGGTTGCAAACGATGCACTTGCTGGCGTCGTAGGTGAAGTAGGGATTGGAGGTGTCCTGCGGCGTGTCGCAATGGTGGGCGCCGGAAATGCCGTCGACCTCCTTGCCAGCCACGCCGTAGCGCACATTGCGCAGGCCGGTGACGCCGGCCATGTCCTGCAGCTCGCAGTTGCCGTTGGCGCTGCAGGTCAGGCAGTCCAGCGGATGGTCGGAGATGTACAGCTCCATCACGCCCTTGCGCAGCTGCTGCAGCTTGGGCGTCTGGGTGCGCACGACCATGCCTTGCTCGGCCGGCGTGGTGCAGGAGGCGGGGAAGCCGCGCCGGCCGTCGATCTCCACCAGGCACAGCCGGCAGGAGCCGAAGGGCTCCAGGCTGTCGGTGGCGCAGAGCTTGGGCACCTGGATGCCGGCCTCCACGGCAGCCCGCATCAGCGAGGTGCCCTTGGGCACCTTGACCGGGTAACCGTCGATGTTCAGCGTGACCTCTTGCGCGGACTCGCGCGCAGGGGTTCCGAAATCGATCTCTGTCTTGAGGTGGTTCAGCATGATGGCGGTCCTCGGGTGCAGGCAATGATGGGGCGGGTGATCCGGCAGCGCGGATCAGGCGAGCTGCGGATCGGGCGCGGCGGCAGTGGCCGGCACCAGACCGAAGTCCTCAGGGTAGTGATTCAGGGCAGACAGCACCGGATAAGGGGTCATCCCGCCCATGGCGCACAGGCTGCCGTGGAGCATCGTGTCGCAAAGCTCGCGCAGCAGTTCGACCTGCTGCTCGCGATGGCGGCCCACCAGGATGCGGTCGATCACTTCGACCCCACGGGTGGAGCCGATGCGGCATGGCGTGCACTTGCCGCAGCTCTCCAGCGCGCAGAACTCCATCGCGTAGCGCGCCAGCTTGGCCATGTCGGCCTTGTCGCTGTGCACCACGATGCCGCCGTGGCCCAGCGCCGCGCCCATCGCGGCATAGGCCTCGTAGTCCATGGGCACGTCCCACTGCGATTCGGGCACGTAGGCGCCCAGCGGGCCACCCACCTGCACCGCCTTGATGGGCCGGCCGCTGCGGGTGCCGCCACCGAAGCCGTAGAGCAGCTCGCGCAGCGTCAGGCCGAAGGCCTTTTCGACAAGGCCGCCCTGGCGAATGTCGCCACCCAGCTGGAACGGCAGCGTGCCGTGCGAGCGGCCCATGCCGTAGCCGCGGTAGAAATCGGCACCCCGCGCGAAGATGATGGGCACGCTGGCGAAGGTGATCACGTTGTTGATCACCGTGGGCTGGCCAAACAGGCCTTGCAGCGCCGGCAGCGGCGGCTTGGCGCGCACGATGCCGCGCCGGCCTTCAATGCTTTCCAGCATCGCCGTCTCTTCGCCGCACACGTAGGCGCCCGCGGCCTTGCGCACCTCCAGGTGGAAACGCTTGCCGCTGCCCAGCACATCGTCGCCCAGGAAGCCGGCCGCGGTGGCGCGGGCGATGGCCTCGCTCATCACGGCCACCGCGTGCGGATACTCGGAGCGGATGTAGACGTAGCCCATGGTGGCCCCCACCGCCAGCGCGGCGATGGTCATGCCCTCGATCAGCATGTAGGGGTCGCCCTCCATCGTCATGCGGTCGGAGTAGGTGCCGGAGTCGCCTTCGTCGGCATTGCACACCACGTACTTCTGCACCGAGACCGCCCCCGCCACGGTTTTCCACTTGATGCCGGCCGGGAAGGCGGCACCACCTCGGCCGCGCAGGCCCGAATGGGTGACTTCATGGACCAGCGCGGCGCTGTCCAGCGTCACGGCGCGGCGCAGGCCGGCCCAGCCCTCGTGGGCGGCGTAGTCGCTCAGCGAGAGCGGGTCCGTCACGCCCATGCGGCGGAAGGTCAGGCGCTCCTGCAGGGCCAAGAAGGGAATTTGCTCGGTGATGCCGTGGCGCAGCGCATGGGCGCCGCCCTGCAGCATGCCGGCGTCGAGCAGGCCAGGCACGTCTTCCGGCGTGACCGGGCCATAAGCCACACGGCCAGCCGGCGTGGCCACCTCCACCAAGGGTTCCAGCCAGAACATGCCGCGCGAGCTGTTGCGCACCAGTGCCATGGCCAGGCCGCGCTGGGCGCAGCCGGTCTGCAGCGCGGTGACGACAGCGTCGGCGCCAGCGGCCAGCGCCGCCGAATCGGCCGGCACGTAAACGGTGACAGGAGCGACTGCGGTGTTCATGCCAGGATCTCCAGTTGCTCGCCGAGCTGGCGCAGCCGGGCGGGGGTCATGCGGGCATGCAGTTGGTCGTCCACCTGCACGGCGGGCGAGGAGGCGCACAGGCCCAGGCAGAACACCGGCTCCAGCGTCACCGCGCCATCGCTGCGGGTTTCATGGGATTTGCAGCCCAGCAAGGCCTCGGCCTCGGCCAGCAACTCGTCGGCCCCGCAGGCCTGGCAGGCCTCGGCCCGGCAGACCTGCACCACATGCCGGCCCGGCGGCGTGCTGCGGAAGAAGTGGTAGTAGCTGATCACCCCATGCACCTCGGCACGCGAGAGGTTCAACGCCTCGGCAATCGCCGGCACCACCATCGGCGGCACATGGCCCAGCCGTTCCTGC
>NZ_VIDT01000211.1 GCF_006519715.1 Ideonella azotifigens | reverse complement strand
CCAGAACTCCCAGAAACCGATCTCCATTGGATTGATTCTCGGGAGATCTGACCATCGGATATCACCCGAAAGTCGTTTCGGGACAACGACTTGCGAGCTTCGCAAGGCCGACGAAAGAGGTCCTGAGGGCTCTCCTTGTCAAAGAGACCGAATGCCGAGTGAAACACCGCCGCGTGAGATTTTCGGTGAAATTCAAAGGCGCGACCAAAGCGTTCGACGGTGTGTCAGTGAATGGCTGCCCGTAGCACAGCTAAGGACTAACCTGGAGAGATTCCAGGACCTTCATGTACTCGTCGACATAGCGGCTTGTATAGGAAGTCGGCGACACATCCATGAAGCATGTCATGGCTTCCGCCGCGCGATTAATATTTCCATGCAAGGAGTAGATGCATGTGGCATATGAAATTTTGCCGTGATGGCTATGCGACCAGGCGGAGCGAGCCACCAAGTGCTGAGTGCTTCCTATTTTTGATACTTTAACTGGGAAGGTCTTGATGACCTTCGAGTCCCCAGCGGAGAGGGGTGTTATATGGGAATTAACGAAGAGCCCTTCGGCATTTGCTCCCACTTGCCCGCTCTTCAGCAGGCGTTCTTCAAAGCCCTGGTGGTCAAAAACGAAGAAATTGACTTTCTGAAAGTGATCATCATACTTCAGTCCCTGCGTATACAGCCTTCTAATGGCATGTCCATAAAAAACCCTCTTATCAGCTTGCACGCTCGCCGCAAGGCCAGAAACAAGATCGCCGCCGGTATTCTTCGAGCAGTCCGGCCCATCGTAGCCCGCCGTGGCCGGTACGATGAGGCTGATGCCGCATCCGTTCTTCACAACATCCGCGGCCAGCTTCCAATCAGAAGGTAGAGGAGATATCTCCAGCGGTTGGGCTGGTGCCGCATGGTCAATTGATATCTTCCCGCTGGCAATCAGTTTTCGCTTGGCTTCGTTGAATGGTTTGCCTGAATCGGCCCAAGACCTTTGCAGATCATCAGAATTTTCTGAATTGTTTGGGCTGTAGGCGTTTGGGAGAACTTCTTGGGCAAAGCAAGCGAGAGGCCATCCTGCACTGACATGGCCGACGATGCAACCGATCCAGCAAAGCCGAAATATTGACATCAGTGGGCACCCGTCTTCTTTTTGCCGGCCGATTTCGCCGCACTGGCTTCCACTTTCTTTTGCTGCATTTCCGGTGGAGTGTCTGTGTTCAAAGGCTGTGCTCTGGGTCAGTGTGCCCACCTGATCCCCGAGGGCATGGAAAGCTTTGACAAAAAAGGGCCGTTCCAAGCCCATCAACGATGACGGAATTCTCATCCACACTCTTCTCAAAAAGGTCAGGAGGTGTCTGGGAGATCAATTCGGGGACGTTTTGCAGGCGGCCATCCCCTTGGTAGGTTGCGCTTGTTTGCCCGCCAGCGAAGTTTTGCAGATACTGGGCTTGCCTTGCTTGTAGACGGTGCTGATCAGCAGGCGATTCAGCTTGTCGAGCTTCAGGTTGAGGAATTCCTCCCCACACTGCGCCGCAACTTCCTTCAGATCGTGGCTGTCAGGATCGAACAGGAAGACGCGATGAATGGTTGAGGTGCTCATGCCTTCGTCCAGGTACCAGACCGACAGATCTGGACGGCCGTCGAAGTTGTAATCTTCCACGATCAGGTGAGGCTGGCGTTCAACGTCCAGCGGCACGCTGCGGTCGACTGAGGCCTGTCCCGGAAGGGTGATCGAATAAGACAAGGCCTGCCTGGACACGGTCGCGGTGATGTCGGCCCCGCTGCAAGGTACGAAGTGGGCTTTCGTGTCCTCGGCGTCTGGCGCCGCGGCGGAAGCCATGCTGAGTGTGTTCCCCGCGCACAGAGTCGCCACGATGGCGAGATGGGCGAGTCGCTGGCGCGCGGGCTTGAGGAGGCGCTGGAGGCTCATTCGGTACGGGCCATGTTGGCGCGGACGGCCGCCTTCGGGGCAGGCGGATTGATGGTGAGGTCCGCAGAGTCGTCGGTACTGTCCGTCTTCAGTCCCTCGGAAAACGACTTGGATATCCAGTAGAAGCCGCCCGAGTCACATGCTTCGTAGGGCTGCTCACCAATGATGTCGGGATCGTAGCGCGGCGCCCATTGAGATTGCACGCCGCCATCGTTCGGGTTCGCGTTGTAGTGCTGGGACGTGGCAGTGATACGAGGGCTGGGCAGGGGGCGGCGCTCAATGTAGGCCCCTGTGTGGTCGGCCAAGTGACGGTATTCACCATACGCTTTGTAGTTGCCTGCCCACGTCAACTGCATCATGCCGCGACCATAAAATGCGGTGTAGTACTGGGTGGCAGGATTGGCAGCCGAGTAGGCGCCATAGCCCCATTCGTGCATCAGCCTGTTGTTGCCGCCGGGGTTGCGCCACTGGGCTGTTTCGAGCAGAACTTGAGACAAGAAGATCGCGATCCGCTTCGGATCCGGACCTATGTATTTCTGGATGCAGCGATTCAGCGCGTAGGCATGGTGGGCGATGCGCGTTCGGGCCGTGGCCCGCGTCAGCGTATAGGTTGCGTTGGCGGTAGTGATCGCCGTCCGGGGGTTGCCACTGCTGTTGTAGAACTGGTATTTTGGAAACGTCGAGGCCAATTCGTCGTGACTTAGCCAGCCGCATCGCCGGAACAATTCGATGAATGCTCGCGGATGGAAGCGCCACGGATTGGCGGGCAACGCTGGCGTCTGAACTGGCACCTGTGCCCAGAAGCACAAGGCCTCCGCATGCCGCTTGAACGCCGCAAAGTCGGTCTCCGTCAGCGGATCGGGGTTCTCAGGTGTGGCAGTCTTCAGCCAGCCCCAGCGTGCGTCCAATGTGCTGCCATCCCACTCCGTTGGAAAACGGCAGATCGCGTACGACAGACGCTCCGCAACGCTGGCGTCGGCCTGCGCTGCAGCGGACTCCTGTGCATCAACATGGTGGTCCAGATTGGTGTCCAACCAGCCGAGTACCGTGGCGGAGTCGCAGCGGCTGTCCTGGTCAGCGCTGTCGTCGATCAAGGACCAACGTTTCCAAGGTGGGAAGTCTGCGTCGCTGAACTTCCGCACGGTGGAGGCATTGAGGTTGACCCAGCCTTCGCCACCGGGATAGCGGACCTTGCGCCAATGGGGGAGGTCGGCGGGGGTGAGCGCTTCCTCCTCGGTGTTGACGACCCTGCCCAGGCGAAGCACCTCGTACACCGCGCTGGGGGCCGGACGTCCAGCCGCCGGATACGCGGTCGAGATGCTATTGGCGCTGGTGTATAGGGCGTACTCGGCCTCGGTTTCACGCAGCGGTGTACCTTCGATCGAGCCATCAGCGTGATAAGCGGTGACCGTGGCATCGCCCTGCTGCCCTTGGGCGCCACCGCCCTGGGCATAGCGCAGGCCGATGATCAGGTCTTGCGTGGCCGCGTAGGTTGCGGCCACGGTGGGTGTCACCACATTGGCGGCGGGTTGAGCCGCGTAGATCGTCGTGCCTGCCAGCCTGAAGTAGAGCTCGCCGAACAGCACGTCAGCACGGCCGTGCTGATCGAGAGGAAGGTCGCCTGAAGCCCGACCGACGAAGCGCTGCAGGCTTTCGTTGTCGCAAAAGATCTCGAAGTGGATGCGACTCGGCTGGCCATAGATGTAGCCGGCGTCGCCCAGTTCGGCCTTCCGGTTGATGGTGCGCCCTGCCGTCACCGTGCTGCGCACCGCATGCAGATGCATGTAGAGCGAATAGAAGGTGACGGCCACGGCCTGGCCTTTGCGCATTCGCGCCAATGTCCGTGTCATGGCGCACCAGCACTATGCCGTCGCTGGTCCAGCATTGGGCTCCTGAGGCTGCGCCGTAATTCAAGGCATGCTGCGAATCGGTGGATAAGGCGGTGGGCTGGCGAACGTGGATCACCATGCCATCTGCAACTGCACGCACGGGCAAGGCTTGGCCATTCGGGCCGTTTGGTGCGGTGAGATGCACGCCGCCGTGCCAACCCAGTTCGAGGCTGATTGGATAGCCGCCGACGATGCTGTTGTTGCCGCGTTTGGGCACATGCCCGGGGCTCACGCCGGTCATGGCGGCATCGAGCCATTGCTGTTCGGTCTGATTGGCAGTTCTGATGGGCAGGAATGGGGGGCCGCCGAGGATGCCGATGGCCTGGCCGGTATGGATGCGCAGCGCGCCGGCCACGGCATGTTCGCTGTCCTGGCCTGCGGCCAGATGCAGGTTCTCGCCAGCGGCCAGCGTGATGTCCTGCCCGGCGACCGTTGCCAGCCCCGCGCGGGCGCTGATTGCCACCACCGGATCGGTGCCGTGCGGCAACTTGGCCTGACCTGTGGTCTGCGTGAGCCAGGCGGGCAGTGGCGGGGCCTTGGTGTCGATGCTGCTCTGGCCGGCCTGCGTGCTGCCGATGTGGCCTGAGAGTTGCACCGCCTGGTGCGTCTGCGCAGCCTGGCTCAGGGCCTGGCCCAAGGTCTGCAACTGCCTGGCCAGCGCGATGCCGGCGGCGTTGTCGCCGGCGGGTTCTGCCGGCTGCGTCCCGAAGCTGCTGATCAGCACGCCCTGGCTGGCGCGCAGCGCGCCATAGGCGTCGGTGCGCAGTTCCAGCCCGGTGCCGCGGAAGCTGCCGCGGTGGTTGTCGGCCTGGTGGATCAGGTGACCCAGCGTGAGCTGGCTGGCGTGCTGGGTGCTGGCCAGCTGCACGCGCAGTTGTTGGTCGTGGTCATCGAACACCAGCTGGTTGAAGCCCTGGCCGCCGAACTCCTTGCTCTTGTAGCCTGACAGTCCGGCCGCGTTGCGCTGGCCGTCCTGGTCCAGCTCGCCCGGTGCGCCGCCGTGCCAGGCGGGCTGTGACAGGCGTGGGCATCACCGCCGCATCAACGGACGCCGTCCCACCGAGCAAAGCTGGTAGCAGCACAAAATGATTCAGCGTAGCGCGTCGATGCTTGCGATCTTCGACAGCACCGAAGCCATCTCATCGGCCGACAACTTTTCCGGTTTGGTGATCGACAGCGAAATACAGGGTATGGCCACCTGACCGTCACATATCAGAAAGTCATTGCTTCGAGTGCGCTGCCCGTCGCCGAACGAGTAGTCGACATAGGCGACTTGCGGTGACCAGTGAGCGGCCTTCACAGGTTTTTGCCAAGCGACGTGGCGGCTGTAGCGGCCCCCGGCATCTTCCTCCGCAATGAGTTCCTTGGGGCTCGCCACCGGCGCGGTCGGATCGGGTGGTAAAGCACTGGCGCCGCCGCAGTTGAAGGTCAGAGCACCTTCGATGCGCTTGCCGCCCTGCTGCCAACCGACCGCGTAGTCGATCTTGAGACCGGCCGTGCCGACAGACTCGCTGCGACCGTTTTGAATGTGTTGCCTGATGGCACTGACCTCATAGCCACATTTGCTATGCGTCGTGGCGATCAAGGCGTCCAGGTCTGGCGTGGCGGTGGCCGCAGTAGCCGTGCCGAGGAAGGCAAGGGCCCACAGCAGGCGAGGAGAGGTTGTGCTCATGTGACGGTTCTTCGAACGAAATCCGCAGGGATGCGTTGAGGGGTGCCCTGGGCGTCAGGAAACGTGGCCATGTCGTCCAGCACCATCAAGGCGTTGGCGAATGCTGTCGAACGGTCCACCAGCCCGTTCATGTCGGGTGGATTCTGGGTCACCGTGGCGGGATAGTTCACTGCCGCCGCGCAGTTGGTGAACGATTGGTTGTAGTACCAACTTTTGTTTCCTGCTGCCGTGGTTGCAATGGTGCGACGCTGATTGGCGGCTGTGACATCGGCGTACTTGTTTGCACTGTCCACCTGCGGCCGATTGGGGGTTTGCGCCGTTGGGACCGACTTGTTCGGCCATACCCAGTACGCGCCAGCGCTGTGGGCGGCGTGATACGCATCCGTGCCAATGCTGTCTCGCCAGGTGATCTCTTGGGCGCCGGGCGGCGTCACGGGGCTATGGCCCAGGAACCGGAAGTACTTGTAGTAGTTGTTGTTACCACCGTTGATGGCGCCGTTAGGGTTGGTCAGTTGCAGGTAGCCGCGTCCATACCAGCCAGAATGAAGGGTGGCTTGGGTACCGTTGGACTCGCGCAGGAAGCGAAACCACTGTGTCTCCTGTACCGCGTTGCCGAAGAAGCAAGCCTGACGAATGGGGGTGTCGATGCAGAACTTTCGCAATGCCTTGTTTAGCTCAGTTGCATGGGTGCTCAGCAGCGTATTGGCAGGTCCGATCGGCGGTGACTCCCAATGGCCTTGCGACGGGGAATTGTGAGAACCGGGCTTTCGGATGATGTTCTGCGGCACGAGTTGCAACAGCTCACGCTGCGAGCGCCAACCACATCGCCGGTAGTGATCGATGAACTGGAGTGGATGGAAGTGCCAAACGCTGCGGTCTCCCAGCGCTGCATTCCAAAACGCCAGGTGTTGCACATGCTGCTCAAATGCCTGCCAACTGGTGTCGGTCTCCAGCGGCTGGCCGGGGTCGCGCAGGCGGGCGTAGCGGGTGGCAAGGTCGCCTGCATCCCATTCCGTGGGCGCCTTGCAAATCAGGTGGCGAAGCTTTAATCGGGACGTGTCGTCGGTGGCGGTACTGAGCGCGATCGTCGGGGCATCGTCGCAAATGCCGTCAGTTGCGCTGGTAGCCTGGCCTTCGTCCCGGCGCTCCCAACCCAGCCAGTGAGGAAAATCCGCATCGCTCAGTTTGGCAATGGCGTTCGGTGCAAGGTCGATGTAGCCCACGGCATCGGGGCTGTAGCGCACCAGTTGCCAGTTCTGCCGTGTTTGCGTGGCTTCTGGCCCCAGCACGCGGCCAAAGCGCAGCCAATCCCAGCCGGCACTGGGGCAGTCGGCATAAAGCGTGCTCGAGAGACGAAAGAGTTCATATTCGTAGTCGTCCTGTGTCACGGGGGCGCCGACCTGCTCGTAAGTGCCGTTTGCGCCGGTGCGGTATGTCACTGCAGTGCGTCGCCCTTCCAGCAGACTGACACTGACAAAAAGCTGCTCGGGGTTCTGGCCGGCTTGGCCCGCGGGCACTGCAAGGTACACATCGTTTTGCGTGCCCGGCGAGTCCTGAATCAACAGCCGGCCCTGTGCGTCTGCATTGGGGTGGCTGGCAGCAAACTGCTGCTGCGCCGGTATGACAAAGTGTGCCCGGCCGAAAAAGTCGGCGCTGCCTGAGCCCTGTGTGACGCTAGCGCTGTCGCGCCAGAAAGCATTGAAGCTGGCCTCGGTGGCAAACACTTCAAAATGACAAGCCTCGCGGCCATAGAGCGTTCCCGCAAAGCCGAGCACGTCCTTGCGCCATACGAGCTGGTGTGCTGGGTGCACAACGTCAGGGCCGGACGTGGCTTGGCGCAACCAGGCAGGCAATTGCATCAGGCGATCGGCCTGCAAGCTGCTCCGGTTGGCAAGGTGCATGTATAAGGAATGAAACACCATGTCGGTGTTCTCGCCGCTCTTCGTGGTGTGTCGAATCAGCACGAAGCTGGTGTCGTAGTCGCCTTGGCCAGGATAGGTTTCGACCGCAGCTGCAAAGCGAAATGCGACAACGACGCCATCAGCGATCGCTCGGATGGGCTCACCATTGCCAGTTAGGTGAATGCCGCCATGCCACCGATGCACAGGCCCTGCGGGTGTGTTGACACTGCTGACCGGATACCGGCCTTCGTTGGCATTCACGTGGGTTGTGATCAGCCGTTCCAGGTAGGCTTCGTCACTTTCATTGGCCTGACGCGCCATCAGGATCGGGTAGCTGACAAGCATCCGGAAGCGCTCCTTAGACGGAAAAGGGGAATGAACCGTTGAGCTGGAATTCGCCTCGCGGTAACAAAGGCATCGCGTAGCTCGTGCCCTCACCACCCTCAAACGCCTTGGTTCCCGCCTTGACCGTGACCGTCCCCGGGCACTCGACGGTGATGTTCCCGCCCTCCAGCACGATGCTGGCGCCACCGGCGGTGGCCAGCGTGATCTTCTTGGCCGCAGCCCAGTCGATGTGCTGGCTCTGGCTCTGGATGGCGAGCTGGGCCTTGGCGGCGAGTTGCAGCGTGCCGGCCTGTGCCTGGATGTCCAGCGGGTCCTGGCCGGCGATCAGCGTGATGCCGGTGCCGGCCGCCTGACTGCCGGCCTCTATGGCGCCGCCGAGGATGCCGATGGCTTGGCCGGTGTGGATGCGCAGCGCGCCGGCCATGGCATGCTCGCTGTCCTGGCCGGCGGCCAGGTGCAGGTTCTCGCCGGCGGCCA
>NZ_VIDT01000210.1 GCF_006519715.1 Ideonella azotifigens | reverse complement strand
CATTCCAGTAGTGCTGGTTGGCGCGCCAGCCCCAGTAGCCGCCAATCCAGAGCCAGCCGAGGGCCGGTGCGGGGGTGATGACTTCGTAGCGCGGCGGCGGCGGTGCCACGTCCACCACCACGCTGCCGCCGTAGTTGTCGTAGGCCGGGCCGTTGTTGTAATAACCGTGGTCCACGTAGCCACCGCCGCCATAGCCGCGGGCTGGCAGGGGGGCGACCACGCATCCGCTGAGTGCGGCGGCAGCGGCCAGTGCCAAGGCGGCGGCCGGGGCTGTGCGCAACAGGGAACGTGAAGCGGGAAGGGGTCGCATAGAGATGTCTCCAACAGCGGTGTTCAGTGCAGCTCAACGCCGCGCCGCGCCCAGCCGATGACGGCGGCCGCCCGGATTTACACCCCGGCCATCACGTTTCCATGCGTGACAAGTCAAGCGACCTTGTGCAGCGTGTCCCGAAAGCGCCTGGCGTTGTCGACGTAGTGCGCCGCGCTGCCCATCAGCCCGGCCATCTGCTCGGGCGACAGTGCGCGCTTGACCACCGCCGGGCTGCCGACGATCAGCGAACCATCCGGAAATGTCTTGCCCTCGGTGACCAGCGCACCCGCGCCGACCAGGCAGTTTTTACCGATCACCGCACCGTTCAGCACCACTGCGCCAATGCCGATCAGCGAGCCGTCGCCCACGGTGCAGCCGTGCAGCATGACCTTGTGGCCGATGGTCACGTCGTTGCCGATCGTCAGCGGCTTGCCGGCGTCCGAATGCAAAACACTGGATTCCTGGATGTTGGTGCGCGCGCCGATGCGCACCGGCTCGGGCTGGTCGCCACGGATCACCACGCCGAACCACACGCTGCTGTCTTCACCCAGTTCGACCCGGCCGATCACCTGGGCCGAATCGGCCACCCAGGCCGAGTCCGGTACCACCGGCTGCAAGCCGTCCACTTCATACAAGGCCATGTCGGGTTGTCTCCTGTCGGTTGGAATGGGGTGGCGGCTTCAGGGCGACGAAGCCGGCGCGCTGGCCGGCAGCGGCAGCAGTGCACCGGCGGCCTCCGCTTCCGAAGCCGCGTTCTCTGGCGAAGACTCGGCGCCCACGTGGGCCACGAAGCTGCCGTCGGCAAACTCGCTGTAGAGCCAGTCGCCGCCGGCTTCCTGCACGCCTTCGGGTGCGGGGTAGGTCTGCACCGCCACGCCCTTCAGCGCACGCTCCATGTAGCTGATCCACACCGGCAGCGACAGCCCGCCGCCGGACTCGCGGCTGCCGAGACTGCGCGGGTCGTCGTAGCCCATCCACACGACCGCCACCACCGAGGGCTGGAAGCCGGCGAACCAGGCGTCCACCGCATCGTTGGTGGTGCCCGTCTTGCCGTAGATGTCCGGCCGCTTCAGCGCAGCTTGCGCACGCGCCGCGGTGCCGCTGCGGGTCACTTCGTTGAGCAGGCTGTCGGTGAGGAAGACATTGCGCGCCGGCACCACGCGGCGGCTGTCGTCCAGCGCGGCCGGCGTCGGCGCCTCGTACAGCGTCTTGCCCTGCGCATTGGTGATGCGCTCGATGACCAGCGGGTCGACCCTGTAGCCGCCGTTGGCCAGCACCGCGTAGGCGCCGGCCATCTGCAGCGGCGTGACGCTGCCGGCGCCCAGCGCGAAGGTCAGGTTGTCGGGCTGCTTGTCCGCGTCGAAGCCAAAGCGCGAGATCCACTCGCGCGCATCGGCCAGTCCCACGTGCTGCAGCAGCCGGATGCTGACCAGGTTCTTGGACTTGGCCAGCGCGCGGCGCAGGCTCATCGGGCCGTCGAACTGGCCGTCGGAGTTCTGCGGGTTCCAGTTGGCCGGTGCGCTGCCGTCGGCCAGCGTCAGCGGTTCGTCGTCGATCACGCTGGCCGGCATCACGCCGTGCTCGAGTGCCGACGAATACAGGAAAGGCTTGAAGCTGGAGCCGGGCTGGCGCCAGGCCTGCGTGACGTGGTTGAACTGCTGGCGCGTGAAGTCGAAGCCGCCGACCAGCGCGCGCACGCGGCCGGTCTGCGGGTCCATCGAGACGAACGCGCCCTGCGCTTCGGGCCACTGCGCTAGCGTCCAGCTGCCTTGCGCGTCCTCGCCCTTTGCTCCGGGCTTGGCATCCACATGCGACACGCGGATCACCGCGCCGCGGTCCAGCAGCAGGTCCTTGCTGGCCTTGGGCTTCAGGCCGGGCTGGCCCAGGCGCAGGCCGTCACCGCTCAGGCGGATGTTCTCGCCGGTGGCCAGCTGGGCCACGACTTCCTTGGGGCTGGCCTTGAGCACCAGCGCCACGCGCAGGTCTTCGTCGTCGCGGTAATCCTTGAGGATTTGGGCTGCCTGGACCTCGCCATCGTCGGCGTTGTCCGGCAGGTCCTCGTTGTCTTCCGGGCCGCGCCAGGGCTGCTTGCGCTCGTGGTCCAGCACGCCACGGCGCAGCGCGCTCCAGGCGGCCTGCTGGTCGGCCGCGATCAGCGAGGTGTAGACCTTGAATCCTTCCGTGTAGGCCTGCTCGCCGTAGCGCTCGAAGACCACCTTGCGCGCCATCTCGGCCACGTGTTCGGCGTGCACGTCGACCTGCGTTTGCGAGCGGATCACCAGCTTCTCGGCCTTGGCCTGCTCGTACTGCGCCTGGTCGATCACGCCGGTGGCCAGCATGCGCGCCAGCACCACGTGCTGCCGCGCGGTGGCACGCTCGAAATTGCTCAGCGGGTTGGCATAGCCCGGGTTCTGCGGCAGCCCGGCCAGCATCGCGCATTCGGCGGTCGACAGCTGCGACAGCGGCTTGCCGAAATAGACCTGCGCCGCCGCGCCAAAGCCGTAGGCCCGGTGGCCGAGGTAGATCTGGTTCATGTACAGCTCGAGGATCTGATCCTTGTCGAGCTGGTGTTCGATCTTCAGCGCCAGCAGCGCTTCCTTCAGCTTGCGTTCCAGCGTGCGGCGCGAGGACAGGAAGAAGTTGCGCGCGACCTGCTGCGTGATGGTGGACGCGCCCTGGCGCATGCCGCCTGGCGTCACGCTGGCCACCAGCGCGCGCAGCACGCCGATCGGGTCGATGCCGCCGTGCTCGCGGAAACGCGCATCTTCCACGGCCAACAGCGCGTCCTGCATCTGCTTGGGAATCTGCGCAATCGGCAGGTACTGCCGGCGCTCCGAGCCGAACTGGGCGATCTCCACGCCGTCGCGTGTGAAGACCTGCAGCGGCTGGCGCGGCTGGTAGTCGGTCACGCGGTCCAGCGCCGGCAGCTGCGGGTAGATCACGGCAATCGAGATCACCAGCACCAGCAGCAGCGCGCTGAAGCCGGCGCCCAGCATCAAACCCAGCTTGGCCCAGGGGCTTTGCGGCCAGTTGGCCGGCCAGCGGGTCCACAGCTTGCGCCACAGTGCGGCGGCCTGCTGGCGCAACGCGGCCGGGTCGAAGTGCAGCCGCCCGCGCTGGCAGGATGGCGGCACGGCACGGCGGATATCGCGGTGGGCGGGGCGGGGAGCAGTGACACGCATCAGGTCGGATCCTGGAACTTACGGCCGACCGATTATCGGCATGCCGCCAGGTCGCCCGCCGTCAAGCCCCGAAGTGGCGGGCGCATGGTCCGCTCTTTGGCCTGACACGCGGGCCGCAAGCCCGCTAGCATGCCGCCAGCCCGAGCACGGCCCGGGCGAGGAGTGAGTTGCATGCCTGCCTGGTTGAATGCCCTGAACCGTCTGATTCCCTTGCGCTACCTCACGCTGGTGGCCTGCGCGCTGCTGGCGCTGGTCAGCTGCGTGGTGCTGGGCCTGGGCGGCCATCTTGGCGCCTGGGCCCTGGCACTGCTGGTCGGCCTGGCCGGGCTGCTGCTGGGCCTGCGCGACCTGCGCCAGACGCGCCACGCGATCCTGCGCAACTACCCGGTGATCGGCCACCTGCGTTTCCTGCTGGAGTTCATCCGGCCGGAGATGCGCCAGTACTTCATCGAGAGCGACAACGAGGCCGCGCCTTTTTCGCGCCAGCAGCGCTCGCTGGTCTACCAGCGCGCCAAGGGCGACCCAGACAACCGGCCGTTCGGCACCCAGCTGGACGTGCAGCGTGAGGGCTACGAGTGGATCAACCATTCGCTGCTGCCCACCGTGCTCGATTCGCACGACTTCCGCATCACCATCGGCGCCAGCTGCACGCAGCCCTATCAGGCCAGCGTGTTCAACATCTCGGCGATGAGCTTTGGCGCCTTGAGCGCCAACGCCATCCTGGCGCTCAACGGCGGCGCGCGGCGCGGCAACTTCATGCACGACACCGGCGAAGGCTCGATCAGCGTGCACCACCGGGTGCATGGTGGCGACCTGGTGTGGGAGATCGGCTCGGGCTACTTCGGCTGCCGTGACGAGGCCGGCCGCTTCAGCGAGGAGCGCTTCATTGCCAATGCCCGCGAGCCGCAGGTCAAGCTGATCGAGCTGAAGCTCTCGCAAGGCGCCAAGCCGGGCCACGGCGGCGTGCTGCCGGGCCCGAAGGTCACCGCGGAGATCGCCGCGGCGCGTGGCGTGCCAGAGGGTGTGGCCTGCATCTCGCCGTCCTCGCACAGCGCCTTTTCAACGCCGGTCGAGATGCTGCAGTTCATCGCAAAGCTGCGCGAGCTTTCAGGCGGCAAGCCGACCGGCTTCAAGCTTTGCATCGGCCATCCGTGGGAATGGTTTGCGCTGTGCAAGGCGATGCTGGAAACCGACCTGCTGCCGGACTTCATCGTGGTGGACGGCGCCGAAGGCGGCACCGGTGCGGCGCCGCTGGAGTTCACCGACCATGTCGGCGCGCCGATGCAGGAAGGCCTGCTGCTGGTGCACAACAGCCTGGTCGGCCTGGGCCTGCGCTCGCGCATCCGGATTGGCGCGGCCGGCCGCATCGTCAGCGCCTTCGACATTGCCCGTGCGATGGCGCTGGGTGCCGACTGGTGCAACTCCGGCCGCGGCTTCATGTTCGCGCTGGGCTGCATCCAGGCCCAGACCTGTCACACCGGCAACTGCCCGACGGGCGTGACCACGCAGGACCCGGTGCGCCAGCGCGCGCTGGTCGTGCCCGACAAGATCGAGCGCGTGACCCGCTTCCACCAGAACACGCTGCACGCGCTGAAGGAACTGGTGCAGGCAGCCGGCCTGCATCACCCGAACGCCATCTCGGCCCGCCACATCGTGCGCCGCACCGCCGGCGACCAGATCCGCCTGCTGTCCACCCACCTGCAGTTCCTCAAGCCGGGCGAACTGCTGGCCGCCGCGGCTGGCCAGCAGCCCTGGCCGCACAAGGTCTTCGAAATGTACTGGCCCATGGCCCGCGCCAACAGCTTCCAGGCTGCGGAGGCCGAGCTGGAGGCGGTGAGTTAGGCCTGGGGGACGGTGTCCAGGAAGCTCTGCCGGGCGGCCAGCTTGTCGTAGAGCTTCTGCAGGTTCGGGTACGGCGTGCGCCAGTCGATCTCGGGATATCGGAAGTCCAGGTAGCCGAGTGCGACGCCGACGGCGACGTCCGACAGCGTGAAGTGGATGCCTACGCAGAAGGGCTTGTCGCCCAGGCCCTGGCTCATCGCCGCCAGCGCGGATTGCACACGCGCCATGTAGCGGTCGATCCAGGCCTGCGAGCGCTGTTCTTCGGTGCGGCCGGCCCAGTGCTTTTCCAGCCTGGCGGTGATGCTGGCGTCCAGCAGGCCATCGGCCAGCGCTTCCCAGGTGCGCACTTCGACGCGCTCACGGCTGTTGGCCGGAATCAGCTTGCCGACCGGCGACAGCGTGTCGACGTATTCGACGATGACACGCGAGTCGAACACCGCCTCGCCGCCTTCCATCACCAGGCAGGGCACCTTGCCCAGCGGATTGGCCGCCAGGATGCCGTCGCTGCCCCAGACGTCCTCGAGCACGAACTGGCAATCCAGCTTTTTCTCGGCCAGCACGATGCGTACCTTGCGAACGTACGGGCTGGTGAGTGATCCGATCAGTTTCATGCTTGTTGTCGTCTTTGGGCTGTCCCTTGGCCGCGATTCTATCGAAGCGGCCCGTGGGCATGCCGAGGGGCCTCGCGGGTTGCCCCCGTAAAATGGGGCGCTCCGCACATGCGCCCCGCGTGTGCGCCTTGCCTGGCTTGCGCCCCCGCTCCTATGCAGAACTCCCCCTCGCTGTCATCCCATTCGGCCCTGATGGCCCTGTCCCCGCTGGATGGCCGCTATGCCGCCAAGGTCGCCCCGCTGCGCCCGCTGCTGTCGGAGTACGGACTGATGCACCGCAGGGTGCAGGTCGAGGTCGAGTGGTTCATCGCGCTGTCCGACGCCGGCCTGACCGGCTTTGCGCCGCTGTCCGAAGCCTCGCGCGGCCTTCTGCGCGGGCTGGTGACCCGCTTCTCGGAAGCCGATGCGCAGGCCATCAAGGACATCGAGAAGACCACCAACCATGACGTGAAGGCGGTCGAGTACTGGCTCAAGGCCCGTTTCGAGCAGAACGCCGAACTGACCGCGGCGTCGGAGTTCGTGCACTTCGCCTGCACCAGCGAGGACATCAACAACACCAGCCATGCGTTGATGCTGAAGGCCGCGCGCGCCGAGGTGCTGCTGCCGGGCCTGGAGCGCGTCATTGCCCAGCTGACCGAGATGGCGCACGGCTTTGCCGATGTGCCGATGCTCTCGCGCACCCATGGCCAGACGGCCAGCCCGACAACGGTGGGCAAGGAGTTCGCCAACGTCGTGGCCCGCCTGCAGCGCGCCCGCGAGCGAATTGCCGAAGTGCCGCTGCTGGCCAAGATGAACGGCGCGGTCGGCAACTACAACGCCCACTCGGTCGCCTACCCGGACAAGGACTGGGAAGCCTTCTCGCGCCAGGTCGTCGAAAGCGGCCTCGGGTTGACCTTCAACCCGTACACCATCCAGATCGAGCCGCACGACTACATGGCCGAGCTGTTCGATGCGGTGACGCGCTGCAACACCATCCTGATCGACTTCGCGCGCGACGTCTGGGGCTACATCTCGCTGGGCTACTTCAAGCAGAAGCTGAAGGACGGCGAGGTTGGCTCCTCGGCGATGCCGCACAAGGTCAACCCGATCGACTTCGAGAACGCCGAAGGCAACTTCGGCCTGGCCAACGCGCTGCTGGCGCACCTGAGCCAGAAGCTGCCGATCAGCCGCTGGCAGCGCGACCTGACCGACTCCACCGTGCTGCGCAACATGGGCGTGGCGCTGGGCTACGCGGTGCTGGCGCACGAGTCGCTGTCGCGCGGCCTGGGCAAGCTGGAGATCAACACCGACGCGCTGGCCGCCGACCTGGACGGCGCCTGGGAGGTGCTGGCCGAAGCCATCCAGACGGTGATGCGCGCCCATGCATTGCCGCAGCCCTACGAGCAGCTCAAGGCCTTCACCCGCGGCAAGCCGATGACGCGCGACATGATGCAGGGCTTCATTGCCAACCTGGCGTTGCCGCAGAGCGAAAAAGACCGCCTGCTGGCGATGACGCCGGGCAGCTACCTCGGCCTCGCTGCAGCGCTGGCAAAACGGGTCTGAACGGTAACGAAATGCAAGGGTGGCGGGGTGCATGCCCCGTGTCCCGCAAAAAGCACGTCAGGCCGGCAGCGGATTCACCTGTTCGGTCACCCTGCGGGCAGGGGGCGCTCATTAGAATCGCCCCATGCATTTCGCTTCCCAGTTGGCGCGCGCTTGCGCCCGCCACGAATCCCTGCTGTGCGTCGGTCTTGATCCGGACCCGGCCAAGTTCCCCGCCGGCCTGCGCGGCGACCCGTCCCGCATTTTCGACTTCTGCGCCCGCATCGTTGACGCGACCAAGGACCTGGTCTGCGCCTTCAAGCCGCAGATCGCCTACTTCGCCGCCCATCGCGCCGAGGATCAGCTGGAGCAGCTGATGGCCTACCTCCGGCGCAATGCGCCCGAGGTGCCGGTCATCCTGGACGCCAAGCGCGGCGACATCGGCAACACCGCCGAGCAGTACGCGCGCGAAGCCTTCGAGCGCTACCAGGCCGACGCGGTGACGCTGTCGCCCTACATGGGCTTCGACTCGATCGAGCCCTACCTGAAATACGACGGCAAGGGCCTGATCCTGCTCTGCCGCACCTCCAACCCCGGCGGCAGCGACCTGCAGTTCCAGCCGCTGGCCAATGGCGAGCGCCTGTTCGAGGAAGTGGCCCGGCTGGCGGCCGGCAAGTGGAACCGCGATGGCCGGCTGGGCCTGGTCGTTGGTGCCACCTTCCCGGCCGAGCTG
>NZ_VIDT01000021.1 GCF_006519715.1 Ideonella azotifigens | reverse complement strand
ACCGTGTTCCGCCCGGAAAGCAGCGTGCGCCGCGCCGCGGACCGCGGCCTGCGGGTGCACACCAACTTCGTGGTGCACAACCGCCACGGCGTCCAGGTCAACCGGCTGGAAGACCTGGCCGTGCCGGAACCCGAAGCCAACCCGGGCCCGAATGCCTCGGGCACCGAATACCCGGCATCGCTGGCCTGCATCGCCAAGGCCGGCCCCGCCTACAGCGGCTGCAAGCCGGTCAACAACGCGGCCTACAACGCCACCGGCGGCAGCCGCGTGATCGTCATCGTCGACGCGTACGACACCCCCACGGCGGCAGCCGACCTGGCCTACTTCAGCACCTACTTCGGCCTGCCCGCGGCAAAGTTCAAGAAGGTGATCGCCAACGGCAACGGCGCCTGCGTCACCCCGCCCACCAACTCCGGCTGGGCGCTCGAAACCGCGCTGGACCTGCAATATGCCCACGCGATGGCGCCTGGCGCCCACATCGTGCTGGTCGAAGCCTGCTCCAACAGCTGGGCCGACATGATGTACGCCGAGCAGATCGCCATCCAGCAGGCCAATTCCTACGGCGGCGGCCAGATCTCCAACAGCTGGGGCGGCGCCGAGTGGAGCACCGAGTCCTCGGACTGGGATTGGGTCTTCCGCTCGAACTGGCTCGAAGGCAAGACCGTGAGCTTCTTCTTCTCGGCCGGTGACGCCGGCCTGGGCGCCCAGTGGCCCAGCTCCTCGCCGTGGGTGACCTCGGTGGGCGGCACCACCATCAACCGCGACGCCACCACCAACGCCTTCCTGAGCGAAAGCTGCTGGGCTGGCTCGGGCGGTGGCACCAGCGCCTACGAGACCTGGAGCACCACCTTCGGCACCGGCACCGGCCCATGGACCGGCTTCCAGTACGCGCAGTTCGGCCCCTCGGCCCGCCACACGCCCGACATCTCGTACGCAGCCGACCCGGCCAGCGGCGCATACGTCTACAGCGCTGGCGCCTGGTACGTCGTCGGCGGTACCAGCCTGTCTGCACCGTTGGTGGCTGGCCTGGTCAACGGCGCAGGCAACCGCCTGGGCGTGGCGCCCTCGGCCGGCGGCTACTACGGCAACATGGAGAACAACCTGTTGTACGCGCAGCTGCACACCGCCAAGGAATACGGCACCAACTTCTATGACGTGACCACCGGCAACAACGGTGCTGCAGCCACCGTGGGCTGGGACCAATGCACCGGCGTGGGCAGCCCGCGCGGCCGCCTCGGCAAGTAAGCCAGGCCAGGCACCCGATGACCCGGCAACCGGGTCATCACGGCGATGCCCGCGAAGCTGCATTGCCACGGCCTGCTGCCATCACGCTGTCAGCAGGCCCCCCCGACACTGGCTGCCAGATTGACCCACTCAACAGGCAGACAACACCATGTGGCAAAGCGAATTCAGCATCCTGGCAGCCGCCTCTCCCGCCGCCGTCTGGCGGCTGTTCTCAGACGTGGCCGGCTGGCCGCGCTGGAACGTCGGCATTGAACACATCACGCTCGAAGGGCCGTTTGCCAGCGGCACCCAGTTCGTCATGAAGACACCCGGCCAGCCGGCTTTCACCAGCCGCTTGCTGGCGGTGCAGGAGAACCTCGGCTTCACCGACGAAACCGTCATCGACGACGTGCGCGTGCTGGTGGACCACCGCATCGAGCGGACCGACAACGGCTGCGTGCGCATCACCTACGCTGCAACCGTGCATGGGCCCGAAGCCGAGATGATCGGCAAGGCCGTGACCGAGGACTTCCCGCAGGTGCTGCATGCGCTGGCCACGCGGCTGCGCGCTGACGCGCCGGTGAGCCGGGTGCTGAGCCGCGCCTGAACGCGCGCTGCAGGGGCTTGGGGAGAGCGTTGCGGCGGCGGCCGCTTTTGCGCGATGCTACGGACCCGCGAGCAACCGCCGCTTCTCCCAGGGCCTGGCAAGCGGCGGCGATGCCAATCTCGGGACCCCTGGGGTGACAGGCTGGACCTGGCGGCGCTGGGCTTCGAGCTGCTCGCTGATTGCAGCGACCTTGAACTGGTCGCCCGCTATGACCCGCAAGGCCTGAACCGGCTGCAGCCCTCCGCCCTCAGCCGCCTGGCCCACGCGCGGGTGGCGCAGCAGGCTGCCGCCAGCCTCGTCCAGCATCCCCAATTTGAATGACGCCGCCTGACCCTTCGGGCCAGCAGCTTGTGGCAAGCTGCGCCGGCTTTTGAAACCTTGGCTCGATCAATTCAAACGGGAAAACAACATGCGGCAATACGGCGCAGAGTTTTTGGGAACATTCTGGCTGGTGCTGGGAGGCTGCGGCAGCGCGGTGCTGGCGGCCGCCTTTCCGAATGTGGGCATCGGCCTGCATGGCGTGTCACTGGCTTTCGGCCTGACAGTGCTGACGATGGCGTTTGCCATCGGCCACATCTCTGGCTGCCACCTGAATCCGGCCGTGTCAGTCGGCCTGTGGGCCGGCGGCCGCTTTCCGGCCAACCAGTTGCTGCCCTACATCGTGGCCCAGGTGCTGGGCGGCCTGGCGGCCGGCGCGGTGCTGTACGTGATTGCCAGCGGCGCGCCCGGCTTTGACGTCAGCAAGGGCTTTGCCTCCAACGGCTACGGCGCTCACTCGCCAGGCGGCTACTCCTTGCTGGCCGCGCTGGTCACCGAGGTCGTGATGACGATGTTCTTCCTGCTGGTGATCCTGGGCGCGACCGACAAGCGTGCGCCGGCCGGCTTCGCCCCGATCGCCATCGGCCTGGCGCTGACGCTGATCCACCTGATCAGCATCCCGGTGACCAACACCTCGGTCAACCCGGCGCGCAGCACCGGCGTGGCGGTGTTCGTCGGCGACTGGGCGCTCGGCCAGCTGTGGCTGTTCTGGGTGGCACCGATTGCCGGTGCCCTGCTCGGCGCCTTCGCCTACCGCACGATTGCCGGCGAAGAACGCTGATCTGCCAGGCCGCCTCGGCGGCAACGCAACGCAAAACGCGGCCGAGGCCGCGTTTTTTCATGGGCGAATCCCGAGCGGCTTCATCCGCCGATGCGGAAATCCACGTCCGAGATGTCGAAGAACACGTTGCCGTGGCACTTCACCTTGATGCGGGCCTGCGAGGTGCTCACCGCCGGCAGCGTGACCTTCGCCGAGCCGGTGTTGGCAGCCTTGGCCTTCAGTTGGTAGCCCATGGTCTGGCCGCCGTCAGTGGACAGCCAGATCTCCACGGCCGCGCAGGACACAGGCGCCACGTCGGTCTTGGCCACGTCCCACTTGACCTTCAGCGTGCCGCCAGCCGTGGCCTGCACGTTGGTGTTCGGCGCGGTGACCTTGAACGGGCCGGCGTCTGCCGTCACGTTGAAGCTCAGGTCGGCGCTGGCCAGGCCACCGGCAGACGGCGCCGCCTGGTTGTCACGCACGATGAAGCGGAAGTTCAGCGGGCGGGTTTCGGTGGGCAGCAGCTCGCCCAGCGTGTGGGTGTTGCCCAGCAGGTCGCTCAGCTGCGGGAAGGTGCGCGTGGTCGAGGCCACCGGCGGGAAGGCGCGGAACAGCGGCGCGGTGCCGGTGGGCGCGTCAGGCGAGCCGCCGGGACCCAGGTCGCGCTCTTCCCACTGGTAGCTCAGCGTCTTCTTGCCATCCGCGTCCTTGCCCTTGCCGGTGAGCTCGAAAGGCGTGTTGGCCGGGATGGTGAAGCCACCGGCTGGCGCCGTGGCGGTAGGCGGCGTGTTGCCCGAAGCGGTCACCGCGGCGCAGCTCGCGCCGCCGCCGCTGCGGGTGTAGGCCACGATCTCGTCGTAGCTGGCGCTGTGGAACTGGGCGTCGCTGTGCGGCTGGATGTCGTCCGCGCCGCAGATGCCGGCATAGCCCATGATGGTGGTGCCGCTGCCCGGCTCGTAGGCCGCGCTGGCAGCGCGGTTGCCGCCGCCGCAAGAGCCGGTCACGCTGTTGAAGGTGTGGTTGGCACCGAACTGGTGGCCCATCTCGTGCGCCACGTAGTCGATGTAGAAACCGTCGCCCACCGGCGAGCCGAGGCCGGTCACGCCGCCGGCTTTGTTGCTGCTGCAGATCACGCCCAGGTAGGCCACGCCGCCGCCGCCGGTGCTCACCACATGGCCGATGTCGAAGGCGTCGTTGCCCAGCACCGTGCGCAGCGTGCGGATGTTCTGGCCCAGCATCGAGCTGCCATTGTTGTTGGCATACGGATCGGTGCCGGCATCGGTGTAGATGATGGCGTCTTCGCCTTCGATCAGTTGCAGGCGAATGCCCACCTCGCGCTCGTAGACGCCAGTGACGCGGTTGGTCAGGCTGACCAGTTCGGCCAGCACGCCGGCTTTGTTGGTCGGCGAGGCGTCCGGATCCTGGAACTTGGCGTATTCGCCGGTGGTGGCCAGCGCCAGCCGGTAGGTCAGCAGCTCGGTGCCGGTGGTGGCGCCCGCCAGGCCTGCAGTCGCGCGGGCAGACGAGGCCTTGCCACCCGGCGGCGTGAGCACCTGGTCTGCGTCGCGGTGGCGCAGCGGCAGGTCCTGGCGCAGGTAGACCTGGTGCAGGCCGGCATTCGCATCGCGGCCCGGGTCGATGAAGACCCGGCCCTGCGGCGTGAACACCATGGCCTTGAAGCCGTGCGGGCTGAAGTCGATGCGGGCCGTCACGCCAGGCTGGTCGACCGCTGTGCCAACCAGGCTGTGGATCTGCGGGTAGCGCGCGGCAAGGCCGGGTGCCATCACGTCCACCGGCGAGAGGCGGAAGGTGAGCATGCTGCCATCGGGCATCGGCAGGTCCAGCAGCGGGCGCAAGGCCTCGGCACTGCTGGCGGCCGGCACACGCTCGACCAGCGCCTGCAGCAAAGCGCTGTCCCACTGCACCCAGCGGGCCTTGGGCGCAGCCAGTGCAGCCTGCACCGAAAAGGCCTGGGCCGCCTGCGCGGGCGGCACGTCACGCCACAAGGGCGCGGCGATGGCAGCCGACGCACCCAGCGCCGAAGAAGAAATTCCCAGCACCAGCACGGCGCGCCAGACAGCAGCAAACAACATCAAATACTCCGCAGGACAAAGAGGCACCCGCGGCCGGCTTCGCAATGCGCGAAGCCAGCCCCAAGCCCTCATGAGGCTGCGGGTGGTGGTGCAGAGCAGTGTCAGGAGATTGCGCGAAGACGCAAATCCCTATCACGCAGGGTGTTGGTGCCTGCGAACTGGCCGCTGTAGCTGCTCAGGCTGTCCAGGGGGTAGGACTCGAACAGGGTGTGGCCGTCCACGTCGTAGGATTTGACGACGAAGCGCTCCTTGCCGGTGGTGTTGTCCTTGCGACGGGAGATCACCGGGCGCCACAGCGCGTCGAAGTAGTTTTCTTCCAACAGGCTGCCAGGGGTTCTTGGGACAGCAAACGCCACCAAGGGCCAAGCGCTACAGAGCGCCCAGGCCTTGATCCTGATGGGTGACGCTTGCGCAGCGACGCAACCAATCTTCGAGAACCAAGTGTGCAGTGACCTCAACGGCTGGGAATGCAGGCTTTGAATTGAAAAATGCGGGGACGGCCGCAGAAATCTGCTCGTCCCTATTGACGGAGGCGGCTAATGGGTGACCCGGGATCGCAAAGCCGAGCGCCGCTGCAACCGCAGCCACGCCGCCATCTGCCTGCAACGCACGTCCTGATTAGTCATGACCCTCAGCCTGGCGCACCCTGTGAGCCAGTGGCCGCGTAGCCTGAACGGATTCGCAGGCCAGGAGATCGTGATGGCGATGAACCGAGTCCAGTTTCAGCAAGGCATGTCGCTGCACGAGTTCATGCAGGACTTTGGCACTGAGGTGCAATGTGCGTTGGCGCTGGAGAAGGCGCGCTGGCCCACCGGGTTCCATTGCCCAGCCTATGGCTGGACGGGGCACTACCGCGTTCACCATGGCAGCCGCACGTTGCTGCAGTGCGGCGCTTGCCGGCATCAGACTTCGCTGACCGCGGGCACGGTGCTGGAAGGCACCAAGCTGCCGCTGAGGACTTGGTTTCTGGCGATGTACCTCATCAGCCAGGCCAAGACAGGCTTGTCGGCCCTGGCCTTGAAGCGTCACCTGGGAGTGAGCTACCGCACCGCCTGGTTGGTGCAACACAAGCTGATGGACACGATGTCCCAGGCCGATGCCCAGGTGCCGCTGCAAGGCCAGGTGCTGCTTGATGATGCCTATCTCGGCGGAGAACGCCCCGGCCCTGGCGGGCGGGGTTCGCCCAACAAGGTGCCCATCGTGGCGGCGGTCTCGCTCAATCAGCAAGGCCACCCGATGCAGGCCAGGATCTCGGCCTTGAGCGGCTTCACCCGTCAGGCCATTGCGCAGTGGGCAGGCTTGAACCTTCAGCCCGGCACAGACGTGCTGAGCGACGGGCTCAACTGCTTTGCCGGGGTGATCGATGCGGGCTGCGCGCACTCTTTCATCGTCGTGGGCCAGCGCAAGCCACGAGAGATGGAAATCCTCAAGTGGGTCAACACGGTGCTGGGCAACCTCAAGACGGCCATCAGCGGCGCTCACAAGGCCTTCCGGTTCGCCAAGTACGCGTCTCACTACCTTGGCGCCTTCAACTACCGCTTCAACCATCGGTTTGACCTGCACGGCTTGCTCCGGGATCTGCTCGGTAATGTGGCCCGAGGGCGTCCACTGACTGAGCGGGATATTCGTCAACAAGCTGAGACTCGTGACTAATCAGGACGCACGTTGCCCGCGGTGTTGCTGCTGGTGGGCGATGTGCTGGGCCTCATCAAAGAGATCCTGGCTGCCTTGGCCGCCAACACCCAGCAGTTCATCACCGGCCGATCCACTCCCCGCCCAACTGATCGTGTCAAGCCTCATCCCCGTTTTGCTTACAAGGGATGACATGGCTTAAGTTCGGTGGATTGGTCATGACTCACTCTCGTACAGCGCCTCTTTGCAGAGCACCAGTATTTCGCCCCCGTACGAGGGAGAGAATCGAAGAAGCATCAATTGCTTCTGTTGAAGCCGTTGCAGTACTAGATCGCGGTATGCCTGCTGGGATACCCCTGCGCCCGGGAGAACGCGACTGAGGACTTGAACACAGACATCTGAATCATCCTCTACGCAGACGTCTAGCAGGACGTTTTGCTCGGCAAGCCCGTTCGAAAGCATGTGCTCCACTCCGCGAAGCTCTAGTCGAGTGCTCTGCCCGTCTGGGGCACGGCAAAAAAAAGTTACTTGCTTGTCCCCGAAGTCGATCCGATAGATGCACGCATCGTGCAGCGCCGGGTCCCCCAGCGAGCCTGTTTCTTCAAATACAAGCGGGTTCATCTCAACTTCCTTCACCGGGCAGGAGTGGTCGCGCAGGCCCACGATCAGCCTGAGTTGGGCGGCCACCACCTGCAGGCCTTCCCCAATCATGAGCGTGCGGACTTCCCACGTTATTCCTTCCCTTTCCATGACTATGGTCGTAGTCAACGTCCTTCTCCGGCCAGCCGTCCGTACCATAGGTTCGGACTTGATTTTTGTTGCCCTTGCTGTTGTTGCTGGTGCTCGTAGAACCAGGCTCGCCTTCCATCGGATTCGAGGTACCGGGACTTACCGTATTCTTCGGCTTATTTTCGCTGTTTGTCCCCTCGTTGAGAAGCACATCTTCAAGCCAGGACGCGGCATTGTTGATGAGCCCTCCCACAAGGGCACCGCCCGTGATGCTGGCCACCACAATGGTCGGTGCACCCAACCCGCAAATACCTCCAGTGAGGGTAGTGCAAGCGGTCGCACCGACCGCTCCCACGGTGCCACCCAATACTGCGCCTGCTGTGACGAGCGTGGTCTGCCTTGAGGGCAAGCTGCCAAAGCTTTGGCAATTCCCTCCCATGTCGGCACAACTGAGTCGCCCATCCGGATCCGTGAAGCGATACGGATTATTATTCGCATACCAATACCGATTGAAGTTCGAACCATCCTTGGTATTGACCGGCTCCGGATCCGCCGTCAAAAACCTCCCCAGCAACGGATCGTAATACCGCTGCTGCATCTGCACCAGCCCGGTGGCCGTGTCGTTGACGTGGCCGGTGTAGCCGAAGGTGCTGGGTTCGTTGCCGGTCCAGGTGTCGCCCCAGGGGTCGTAGGCGGTGTCTGCGGTGCCGGCGCGGCTGCTGTCGGTGCGCAGCACGGGGCTGCCCAGCGCGTCGGTGTGCAGGTAGCTGGCCGTGCTGCCGTTGATCTCGACGATGGGTTTGCCGTCGAGGAAGAAGGTCTTGGTGTTCTGGGTGACGGCGCCGCTGGCGTTGAGCTTCTGGCCGAACAGCAGCAGGCCCTTGCTGCTGTAGACCTGCACCAGGCTGCTGCCGTCTGCGTTGTGCACCAGCGCCCGGCGGCCGTTGCCGTCGTATTCGTAGCTCTGGCTGGTGGGGCCGGTGACGGAGGTGAGGCGGTTCTCGGCGTCCCAGTTCATCACCAGGTTGCCGCGCTGGGTGATGTTGCCCCTGGCGTCCTGTGTGAGGGTGTGGCCCACGCCGTTGACGGTGAAGCCGTTGATGCGGTTGTCGCTGCCGTAGCCGGTCCAGACTTCCTGCCCGGTGCGGGTTCGGGTGCGCAGGTTGTCCAGCGGGTCATACCAATAGACGGCGTCTCCCCATTCGTTGGGTGAACTGGCGGTCTTCAGGCGGTCCAGGTCGTCATACCCCATCGTGCGGTTGTGCGAGCCGGCGGTGGTGTCGGTCGTGGCCAGGTAGTCGTTCAGCGTGGCGACGTTGGCATTGGCATCGTAGGTGAGGCCGACCTGGTAGACCGTGCCCGCGCCGGGGTTGGTGTCGGTGATGCTGCTGGGCAGGAAGCGGTCGTTCAACGAAATCTGGCGCACGATGCCATTGCCGAATGTGTAGCCAGTCAGCGCGCCATTGGCTTTTCGGGTGACAGCTGTGGCATGGGTGCCGGCGCTGCCTTGTTCGCCGAAGGCGGTGGGGCTCTGGGCAGGGCGGGCACTGTCCGGATAGGTCAAGTAACTTTCATCGCCGTTGGCGTTGTACTCGTGCTTGATGGCGTAGCTGCTGCCACCGGTGAAGGCGAGCACTTCGTCGGTGAGCAGGCGGCGGTTGTTGTAGGTGTAGGTCCAGCTGGTGTTGCCCTTGGCCACGGTGGCGGGCAAGCCGTCGCCGGTCAGCGTGCGGGTGGTGCCCAGGGTCGTGCCGTCGCCGTAGGACGTGGTGAGCAGGCGGTTGCGGGCGTCGTAGCCGAAGTTGGCCTTGGCCGTTGCGCCGACGGAGCCCTGGTTGCAGGCCGCCGTGTCCGGCAGCGCCAGTCCTTCGGCCTGCCAGGCGATGTTGCCCGCAGCGTCGTAGCCCATCACGGTGGCGCCGCTTTCCGGGTCGATGCGCTTGCACAGGCGGTGGTAGCCGTCGTAGACGTAGCTGCGCGTGGCCGAGACGGTGGCGCCGTTGAGGGCACCCGAGCGCGTGATGGCCTTGGTTTCGCCAAAGACGTTGCGGTCGATGGCGGTGGTGGCGATCGGTGCTGCGATCTTCACCGGCGCGCCGTCGCCCGGCTCGTCAAACGCCTGGTACGAGACGGTGGTGGCCTTGCCGCGCGGGTTGGTGGTCTTGGTCTGCAGGCCGCTGAGGTAGTCGATGTACGTGGTCAGGGGCAGCGTGCCCAGCTCGCTCGACTGCTGGATCTGGTACGGCCGGCTCAGCGCGTCGCGCAAGGTGTTGGTGCCGGCGAACTCGCCGCTGTAGCTGCTCAGGCTGTCCAGCGGGTAGGACTCGAACAGCGTGTGGCCGTCCACGTCATAGGACTTGACGACGAAGCGTTCCTTGCCGCTGCCGGTGTCCTTGCGGTGGGAGATCACCGGGCGCCACAGGGCGTCGAAGTAGTTTTCTTCGAGCAGATTGCCGGTGGTCAGCGTCTGTTTCCAGGTTCCTGCGGCCAGACCGTAGGGCGCGCTGCCGGTGATGGGCGCGAAGGTGACGTTGGTGGCGTTGTAGGTGAATCCGGTTTCAGCGGGATAGGTGATGGTCTTGAGCCGGCCCAGTGCGTCGTAGTCATAGCCGGTGGTGGCGCCCGCCTCGTCTGTCAGCGATGTGATGCGGCCGTAGTCGTTGACGACGGCGCTCTTGCTGTGGCCGGTGGGGTAACTGATGGTTTGCGGCACGCCGCGTTTCCAGTTGCTCAGTCCAATGACGTGCGCGGCCTGTGCCCCGTCCGTTACCGTGGCCAACGTGCCGTCAGTGTTGTAGGTGCGAATGTGCTGCCAGAAACCGAATCTGTAGTCGGTGGTCAGGCGACCGAGCGTGTCATAGGAGTTCCAATAGAGCTGCGTCGCGGGGGTAGGTTGAACAATCGTCGAACTCTGGGGCAACCCGATGACCCACAAAGGAGAATTGTCCGGATAGGAGAAAAGGTCTTTGTAGGTAAGGGACTCTTCCTTTGAATAGCCTAGGCTGCTCGACCTGGTCACATCAATAGGGCGAGCAAATTTATCGTAGGCATTGGCATACCACTGGAATGTCGAACCTTGCTGACTGATGATCTTGCTGCGTTGCGGCGTGAGTTGCTCCACCCGGAAGTGGTCGCCTTCGGCGTCGCTGTAGCCGATCTGCTGCGGGAAGGGCTGGCCGCCGCCGTCGGACCACGCGCCATAGCTGTAGTTGGTGGTCTTCAAGACCGTGGTCGCCGTGCCTTCCGCGACGGTCAGCAACTGGCCGTCGTTGGCGCCCCAGACGGTGCCAAAGGTGTGCTTGACGACCTTGCCTTCGCTGTCAGTGACAGCGACAGTCTTGGTCCCCCCGCAACCCGAAGTGCAGCTGCTCCACGAGCCGACGGCCGTTGGATAGCCATAGTTCCAGCTCAAATTACCCAAGCCCGGCCCGGTGATGCTCTTGGACATGAGCGACATCACCGGGTAGTAACGGGGATACAGCGGGTAGCTTAAAGCAGGGTTGCCTGCAGCTGATGCGCAATTGCTCGATACAAGCGCACGGCCATGCTTCACAGGTGCCAACTGAAACGTCCCCATGGCTCCCGAGGGATGTGCGAATGTCACTGTTTGATTCGCACCATACAGATCGCCCTCGACATTGCAATTGCCACCCCCCACAAATGAGGCAGTTGCTTGAGCAGGCGAAATCGAAAAACCCCAAGCAGAATTGTCTGGCAACGTGACGGAACTTAGATAGCCATTGGTATATCCATATTTCCAAATCTGGGAGCCAACAGATATTTGTGTGATATTTGGTATGGCATCGTAAGCGAAATCTATTCTTCGCCCATCACTTGCAACAATCGAATTCAGCTTCTTCGGCTGCGTCGCATCCCAGTTGTAGGTGACGGTATTGCCAAAACGGTCGGTTACGCTACTCGGTACGATCCAGTACTCCGCTGTGCTAACGCCAATCGCCCCGGCATCCCCTGACGGTGCGATACCCGCCTTCAACCGGTCTGCCTTTCTCCGATTTGCCAGTGCAGTGCCACTGACCGGGTATGCCGGTGCATACCAAGACATGATCCGATCAAAACGATACGTCACCCCTTGAGGTGAAAGAACCAAAAATCCCTCACCGGATCCATTGACCAAATCAATGCCGCATCTGACTTGATAGCCGTCGTGCGTGACGATGGGATAATTTGTCGCACTGCCGCCAGGCGCGGCCGTATTGACGGAGGACCTGATAACCATTTCTTGGTCACCCTTGCCCGGGATATACAGAAATGAGCCATGCCAAAAACCACGCGAATCGGTATAGAGTGTTCCGTCGGAACTGACGGCGCCGATCGGGATGCCAAACCTGGTGCATCGCTTGTAGCTGCCGCCATCATCCGGAGACCAACCCTTGTTACGAACTCCGAAAGAGAATCTTCCGTGCAAATGCGGGATCTCCAGCTCCCAGTCTCCGAAGGACCCAGTCATCCCCGAAGGCTGAGATGTCGACACGTTGATAGGGGTCCCCGTGCCGCGCCGTCGACCCACCGCCACTTCCAAACCATTATTTCCTGGCAGAGAAACGTCCTGCTGGATAAATTCAAGAGAACCGTCGTACAGATTGACTTTGTCACCGAATAGATCGGGACCGTAAGCCGTGATCGTTTTGAGTGCACCTACCCGCTTATAAGCTTCGTCATACTCGTCCGCATGCACCCCATGCAGCAGCAATGCGCCTGCCAATGCCATCAGGCATTTGATCGTTCTGGACATTCCACCCTCCGTGTTTTTTGCGCGTTGGAGATTAGGTGAGGAAGGGGTGGTCGCCCATCCCCAAAACGGGGTATCTGGTGAGGCATTTGACGGATACAGGCAGCAGTTCTCATCACGGGTCTCCCGGATCGCCGGACGGCTGTGGCCAATGCAGACCCACGCTGGCGGCGTTTTCGTTGCTCATGCTGATGAGTCGCGCCACGACCAGCGCGAGGTCATCGGCATCGGTGGTGCCCACGATGAGCTGGGCGGCCGCCATCACATTCGGCAGCGAGCTTTCCGGGCCCACAGCCTGGCGCAGCGCGCTGCGGGCATGAGGGCCCAGGCGCTCATAGGCATGGCAGATGGACAGGTACAGCCGGCGGGGCCGCATGTCGCCGGCGGTCCAGGGGGTGGGCGCCGCGGTCATTTGAGCCCCAGCGCCTTGGCAATGCGATGGCCATCTCCGAAAGTGGCACGGTTCACGCCACGGAGCACCTGGCTCACGGCCTGATAGCGAAAGTCGTTGAGTTCTGCCCACTGCTTGAGTGTCATGCCCTCCTGCTTCAACCGGGTCTTGACCTCTTCCGGCGTCAGAAGCGGAGGACATTGCTCTTTTCGAGACCTCATTGATCAATTCCCCTGAGTTTGATGCTCGTTTTGGATCAATGATAAAGCTCCATAAAGGACATCCACAAGAGCATCCTGTCCTCTGGCATGGGGATGAAAAGCGCAAGGGCACAGGTTCGTCACGGCGAAGCTCACCCGGGCACAGGGGTGAACTGGGGGAGAATTCGTAGCGAATCGCTATCAATTCCGCCACCCCTCATGCCTTCCAAGTCTTTCGTGCCCAGCGCGGATGCCGCGTCTTCCCGTCAGGCGCCGGCACTTGACGTCGCTGCGGTCACGGCGCGGCTGCGCTCGGCGATGGCCGAGGCGGGCGTGGATCAGGCGCGGTTCGCCAGCCGGGCCGGTGTTCCGTTCAGCACGGTGCGGGCATATCTCTCAGGCAGGCGCCTGCCCAGCGCCGAGTTCCTGGCCGGGCTGCACGCGGCGTATGGCATCAATCCCGTCTGGCTGTTGACGGGTGAATCGCCGATGCAGCGCGCGGACCAAGCCCCGGCCATCGGCTGGCACAGGGTGGATGGCGTGAACGAGCCGACGGCCCGCTACGGGCCAGGCCATGCGCTGCGGCTGCCAGAGGACTGGCTGGCGGCACGGGAGCTGAAGCCGGAGGCCCTTTGCGTGGTCACGGTGGATGGCAATGCCATGGAGCCGGCCCTGCGAAGCGGCGACCTGGTGGTGATCCATCTGAAGGACACCGTGCCGCGCAGCGGCTTCATGTACGCGCTGCTGCAAGGCCCGGAAACGCTGGTGAGGTTGTGCCAGCGGCTGCCGGACGGCTTGATCCGGGTGAGCAGCGCCAACCCGGCGTATCCCGCCTTCGACCTGGACCTGGAGGCCACGCCCGCCGTGACGGTGCTCGGGCGCGTGGTGGCGTCGCTGCGCGACTGGTGCTGAGGCCGGGCCGAAGGGCCTCAGTCCAGCGACAGCATGCGTCGGCGCTTCTGGGTGTTGTCGATATACCGCTGAAGCGCGCGGGTCGCGTTGGCGTCCAGGCGGGTCAGTTCGCAGCCCAGGCGCACGCCCTTGGCTTGCGGCTGGATGGAGGTGACGTGGTGGACCATCAGGCTGGTCTGGAATTCGGTGTCGCCGTCCAGCGAGAGCCGGGTGCCGTGGATGACCACGCCAGGCTCGACCGGGGGCACGTTTTCCGGCAGGAACAGCGCGCAACCGCCAGCACTGACGTCCAGCACACGCAGCTCGAGCCGCATGTCGGGGATCTGCGGGTGGCGAAAGCTCGCCGTCGGCGAGGTGCGTTCCAGCGTGCGCACGCGGTAGGCTGAGCGGCGCTGGAAGCGGAAGAGTTCGCGCGGCATGCTGGTCTGCAGCACGCAGGCGTTCTTGCCATGCACCAGCAACCGGTCGGTCACGTCGAACTGCAGCTTGATCTGGTCCAGATAGCCGACGGCCGAGGCCTCTTCGGCCTCGACCAGGCGCTGCGCGGCGGGCGACATCAGGTCCACGCTGAAGGCCAGCTTGCCCTGTGTCGCGTCGATGCTCCACAGCGTGGTCTGGTAGGCCGTGCCGTCGGACCCGCTGAGGTTGATCACCACGCTGCGGTCCATCAGCGCCTTGAGCAGTGCGCGGATCTCGTGCGGCTCGTCAATGCGGAACTCCTGCATCGATGAACCCGCATGCGGGTTGATCGGGGCCGGGCGGGTGTCGGAAAACATCGGTGAATCCAGTCCGGAGGCGATGAGCGCGTGGGGCTGCGGACAGCCGCTCAGTGCAGCGTCTTGCTGCGGCCGGTCATCATCTGGTCGAGGTCGTCCAGCCAGGGCTCGGCCAGATGGCGGATCTCGGCATCGTTCAGCAAGATGCGCTGCATGATGCGCGACTTGACCTTGCTTTCCTCGGCCTGCAGCGATTCGGAGTGGGCAGCGTTCTTCAACTGGGCAATCAGGACGGCGCAAGCGCCTTCGAGCTTGACGACTTCATCCCAGTTGCCAACGCGGGCGGCTTCGACCATGTCGGCGCTGGCGCGTTCGATCGCCTCGTAAAAGTTCAGCAAGTTGGTGCTCATTTCAGTGTTCCGGCATGTCGTGTCGGGTCTCGGCGTGTCAAAACGCACGGCTCAGTTCAGGCCTTGGTGGACCTGAGGGCCAATGGCCTTCCAGGCTTGGCGCAGGGGATCGACGAGCGAGGCGCACTCATCGAGGATCTTTTCGTCGTTGCGGATGTTGGCCAGCGTCAGGCGCATGGTCAGGTAGGCGTAGAGCGACTGCAGGTCCAGCGCCAGGCGGCCGCCATCCTTCAGGTTCAGGCCGGCCTTCAGCCCTTCTTCGACGATGCGGGCGGCACGGCTGATGGCCTTGCCCTTGGACTCGATCTCGCCAGAGCGCATGTAGCCGCGGGCCTGGCTGACGGATTCCATGAAGCCGTCGAACAACATCTCCACCAGTTTGTGCGGCGAAGCATCGACGATGCTGGTCTCGACACTCACGCGGCGGTAGGCGTGGGCCATGGCACCGGCTTGGCCGAGCGCGTAGGAGAAGCTGGGGGTGAACATTTTGTGAAGTCCGTTTGTTGTTCCGCTTGTGTTGTTTATCGGTGCCCCGTGCGGGCACTTGAGGCGGACCGATCTCCCGTATCACCCCGGGTTTCCGGACAGTTTCAAGACAGATCCAGGGGCTTTTCCCTCTGTGGAACGGCCCTGGAAAGCCCATGAAAAAAGGCGCCCGCAGGCGCCTTCGATGACATGAACCTAGGGAAAGTACCTATCTTTCCGGCGCTCAGGACGACGACGACAAGGCCGCCATCTGCTGGGTGACATAGGACGACAAGGCGTTGAGCGACGCCATCTGCGTGTCCAGCGCCTGGTACTGGGCCTCGTAGCGGGCCTGGACGCCGACCAAACGGGCCTCCATCGAGTCCTGCTGCGACTGGTTGCGTTTGATCGCGGCGTTCAGCGCATCCTGCCGGGTCTGCAGGCTGCCGTCCGAAGCGGTGGCGGCGTCGGCAAGGTCGCGGAAGCGATCCATGAAGCCGGAGCTCTCGGCATCGGCGCCGTCGGTGGCCAGCGCCTTGCGCACCTCGGCCGGATTCTTCATCGCAGTTTCAAGCTTGGCGCTGTCCAGCTTCAGGGTGCCGTCCGCGGCCATGGAGATGCCGATGTCGGACAGGTGCGACAGCGAAGACGAGGCCTTGGTGCCGTCGTTGATGATGCCGCGCATCTGCCACTGGAAGCCGATGGCGGTGCGGTCACCCTGCAGCGGCGCGCCCTTCTTGGCCGTTTCGTCGTACTTGGTCTGGTCCTTGATGTAGCTGGCCAAGTCATTGAAGGCCTTGACGAAATCCTTGATGCCGGTGGTCACCGCGTCGGTGTTGTCGGTGATGGTGATCTCGGTGGTCGCGTCACCAGTCACTTTGCCCACGGTGAAGGTCACGCCTTCGGCCACGGTGCTGAAGGTGTTGGTGCTGGACTCGACCTGGATGCCGTTGACCGTGGCTTTGGCATTGCCGGCCGCCAGGTTACGTGTCATCGTGTTGCTGGACGCGGTGGCGTCATAAGCCAGTGCCGACAGACCGGTGCCGGCATCGCCATCGTCACTGGTTTCGCTCGCCGTGATGCGGAAGCCGTTCTCGGCGCCGGTGGCGGTGGAGCGCAGCGACAGGCGCGAGCCGTTGGCGTCAGTGACGATGCTGGCCGTGACGCCGGCACCCGCCGCGTTGATCTTGTCCCGAACGGACGTCAGGCTGGTGTCGTCCGGGCCGATGGTGATGTTCAGCGCGCTGCTGCCATCCTTGGCAGTGAAGCCACTCGCAGGACTGCCGCTGCCCCAGGTGCCCAGTTCGATCGTCAACGTGCCTTCGCTCAGCGTTGCGCTGGAAGACGAAAACGCGCCCGAGGTGAGCGTCTGGGACGAGGCCAGGGCCTGCACGGAGACGGAATAGCTGCCAGCGGCTGTGCCATCTTCGGCCGAGCCGGCAACGGCCGTGCTGTCGCTGGAAGTGAAACTCTTCTTCGACCACAGGCTGAGGTCGGCCAGCGCCTGGGCCTTGTCGCCCATGGTCGAGGCATAGCTCTGCATCTTGCCCATTGAGGACAGCGTGGTGCTGAGCGTCGTCTGCTCGGTGGCCAGCAGGTCAACCGGCCTGTGCTCGACCGCCATCAGCGACTTGATGATGGAAGTGACGTCCAGCCCGGAGCCAACGCCCATCGAGGAAAGAGTGCTGCTGGTCATGGTCGGCCCGTCCTTCTGTCCGGCGAGGAATCACCGGTTCTGTGACAACAATGTCGGCGCGAGCACCACGAACTTGAGGGGCTGCGCACCGGAAAGAAAGCCGGCGTCGCGCCGCGTTTGCGCGGCCCCCGGCCGGAGATCAGCCCAGCAGCTTCAGCACCGACTGCGGCAGCTGGTTGGCCTGGGCCACCATCGCCGTGCCGGCCTGCTGCAGGATCTGCGCGCGGCTCATGTTGGCGGTTTCCTGCGCGTAGTCGGCGTCCATGATCCGGCTGCGCGCGGCGGCCTGGTTCTCGACCGATTGCTGCAGGTTGGAGATGATCGCGTCGAAGCGGCTCTGGGTCGCACCGAAGGTCGCACGGGTGTTGTTGACGGTGTCGATGGCCGCGTCGATGTTGTTGATCACATCGGCAATCGCGCCCGAGGTCGCCGCAGCATCGATCACCGCGCTGGTCGAGGTGACCGTGGTGATGTCGCTGGACGTCGCCATGTTGGTCGTCGCCACGTCGATCACGTCGTCGGTCGTCGTGTTGGCGCCGATCTGGAAGGTCAGCGTCGTCGCATCGGCGCCCAGGATGTGCTTGCCGTTGAAGGTCGTGCCACCCAGCACTCGGTTGATTTCCGACTGCAGCTGGGTGAATTCCTTGTTCAGCGAGTCCTTGTCGGAACTCGAGTTCGTCGAGTTTCGTGCCTGGACAGCCAGTTCCCGCATGCGCTGCAACGCGTCGCCCACCTTGGACAAAGCGCCTTCCGCGGTCTGCGAGAGCGAGATGCCGTCATTCGCGTTGCGGATCGCAACGTTCATGCCGCGCACCTGCGAATTCATGCGTTCTGCAATCGCCAGGCCTGCAGCGTCATCCTTGGCGGAATTGACACGCATGCCGGACGACAGTCGCTGCATCGACGTCTGCAACGACGACTGCGACATGTTCAGGTTTCGCTGCGCGTTGAGCGAAGCGATGTTCGTGTTAATGGTCTGCGGCATGTGAGCACTCCTCAAGAATCAACCACACCCGGCGAACGTGCCGGCTTGCATGAACCGCTGCGGGTTTGAAACCGCCGCGGGCCCTACAGCCCGGCACTCGATCACCGTCGAAAAGCGCCGCGTCGGATTGACACGGCACCGGACTCGTCAGTGCTTCCGGACCACGCCGCCCGAGCAAGGGCGATGCGTTAGGTGTGATTCTCAAAGCAGTGCCCGATCTGCAAAGCCGCGAAATGCAAGCCGAATCGGGTCTTCTTCCATCCTGGCTTTCGCCGGGACGCCGAACCCGGCCAAAAGCCGGGTGCGGATGGGGGGCCAACGTTCAGAAGGAGGCCAGCGAGGCCGGGGTCGCCCCCGTGTCGCCGGCTTCCTCAGCCCTTTGTTTACTGCAGCAGACGCAGGACCTGCTGCGGCAGCTGGTTGGCCTGGGCGACCATCGCGGTGCCGGCCTGCTGCAGGATCTGGGCGCGGCTCATGTTCGCGGTTTCCGTCGCGAAGTCAGCGTCCATGATGCGGCCGCGGGCTGCGCTTTGCGATTCCACGCCTTGCTGCAGGTTGGCGATCACCGCGTCGAAGCGGCTTTGCGTGGCACCGAAGGTGGCGCGCTGGTCGTTCACCGTGTTGATGGCGGTGTCGATGTTGTCGATCACCGTCGCCAGGGCACCCGAGGTGGCGCTTGCATCGATGGCAGCCGACGAGCCGGTGACAGCGATCATGTCCGTGTTCGTCACCATGTTGGTGGTGTTCACGGTGATGGTGTCGTCCGCGCTGGTGTTCGCGCCGATCTGGAAGGTCATGGCGGTCGCATCGGCGCCCAGCATGTGCTTGCCGTTGAAGGAGGTACCCCCCATCACACGGGTGATTTCTTCCTGCAGCTGGCCGAATTCCTTGTTCAGCGAATCCTTGTCGGAGCTGGTGTTGGTGGCGTTGCGTGCCTGCACTGCCAGTTCACGCATGCGTTGCAGCGAGTCGCCCACCTTGGCCAGTGCACCTTCAGCGGTCTGCGCCAGCGAAATGCCGTCGTTGGCATTGCGGATCGCGACGTTCATGCCGCGAACCTGCGAATTCATCCGTTCGGCGATCGACAGGCCAGCGGCGTCGTCCTTGGCCGAGTTGATGCGCATGCCCGAAGACAGGCGCTGCATCGAGGTGGACAGCGACGATTGCGAAGAAGCCAGGTTGCGTTGAGCGTTCAGCGAGGCAACGTTGGTATTGATGGTTTGAGCCATGATAGTTACTCCAGAATGGGTTCCAAAAGTCTTCCGGTTAAAGCACCGGCGGTTCGTCTTTCGCCTAAGCGCCGGGTGCTCCTCCGGTCGGGCAACTACTCATTTGCCTGACCCTTGGCCATCTCACCGGACCTACAGGACACCGTTGTTTGCGTCCTGTGAGTGGGATATCGGATGCGACTTTTGGAACCTTTAGGACTATCTGCGCCTGCACCCCGAAGCAGCGTCCTGGCAACGCCGGTTCGGGGATTCAGTGGGTTCAGGCCGGTTCGGACAGAACCGGTTCAACCTGCGACCCTTGCTGGGCCGCCTTGGCGTCATCGAAGCAGCGACAGCACTTGCTGGGGCAGCTGGTTCGCCTGGGCGACCATCGCAGTGCCTGCCTGCTGCAGGATCTGGGCGCGGCTCATGTTGGCGGTTTCGGTCGCGAAGTCGGCGTCCATGATGCGGCCGCGGGCGGCGCTCTGCGCCTCTACGCCCTGCTGCAGCTGGGAGATCACGGCGTCGAAGCGGCTTTGCGTCGCACCGAAGGTCGCGCGCTGGTTGTTGACCGTGTCCAGGGCGGTGTCGATGTCGTCGATCACCGAGGCGATGGCGCCCGAGGTGGCCGAGGCGTCGATGCTCGCCGAGGAGCCGGTCACCGCCTGCATGTCGCTGTTAGTCACCATGTTGGTGGTGCTGACATTGATCACGTCGTCGTTGGTGGTGTTGGCACCGATCTGGAAGGTCATGGCGGTCGCATCGGCGCCCAGCATGTGCTTGCCGTTGAAGCTGGTGCCGCCCATCACTCGGTTGATTTCGCTCTGCAGCTGGCCAAACTCCTTGTTCAGCGAGTCCTTGTCGGAGCTGGTGTTGGTCGAGTTGCGGGCCTGGACCGCCAGTTCACGCATGCGCTGCAGCGAGTCGCCCACCTTGGCCAGCGCGCCTTCAGCGGTCTGCGCCATCGAGATGCCGTCGTTGGCATTGCGGATGGCCACGTTCATGCCCCTGACCTGCGCATTCATGCGTTCGGCGATCGACAGGCCGGCAGCGTCGTCCTTGGCTGAATTGATGCGCAAGCCGGAAGACAGGCGTTGCATCGAAGTGGACAACGACGATTGCGAGGCCGACAGGTTGCGCTGTGCGTTCAGCGAAGCAACGTTGGTGTTGATGGTGGAAGACATTGGGATAACTCCTGCACGGGGCTTGATAACAAGGACCGGAATGGCCCTGGGGTTGCGCCCCCGCTTCAGTTTGTTGGGGCCGTACCCTGGATTTCGGAACCTTGATCGCCGGACTTGAGGGTTTTTTTTCCCGCTTTTCCTTCGATCAACCGGACGCGCTTTGCGGCCTGGGTGGCAGCCGGTCGTCTTGCCGACCAAATGGCCACCGCCCACCCTGCTTATCGACCGATTGAAGACACCCTGCAGTCCTAAAGTTTCCAAAATGACGGCCAAGCCCCCGCCTCCCCGCCCGCAAGACCCACCGCCCGGCACCCAGCGCTTCCGGGTGGCGCTGGTGATGATCGTGCGCAACGAGTCGCAGCAGCTCGGCAGGGCGCTGGCCAGTGCCCTGCCCTGGGTGGACGAAGCGCTGGTGCTGGACACCGGCTCCACCGACAACACCGTGGCCCTCGCACGCGCCGCAGGCGCGCGCGTGGCCCATTTCCAGTGGACCCATGACTTTGCTGCGGCGCGCAATGCCGCGCTCGCCCTCGCCGGTGCGGACTGGCACCTGGTGCTGGACGCCGACGAATGGATTGCCGAGGGCGGCCCTGCGCTTGCTTCTCTGAGTGAGTTTGCACCCACTTTTGTTGGCGCCGTGCGGGTGGACAGTCGCCAGGGCGAAGGCCCGCAGGCCAGCACCGCGCCCAGTTGGCTCAGCCGCGTGCTGCCAGGCCATGTGCGCTACGCCGGCCGGATCCATGAACAGCCGCAGCACCAACTGGATGTGCAGCGCCTGCCGGTGGCCGTGGGCCACAGCGGCTACGCGCCGGCCGCACTGGCCGCCAAGGCCGGCCGCAATGCCAGGCTGCTGCTGGCAGATTTGCGCGAACAGCCAGCCGATGCCTACCTCTGGTACCAGCTGGGCAAGGACCACGACGTGTACGAGCGTTACGCAGACGCCGTGGCCGCCTTCGACCGCGCCGAGGCACTGACCCTCAGCGCCGGCCGCGGCCGTCCGGCCTGGCTGCACGACCTGGTGATCCGCCGCCTGCACGCCTGGAAGCGCTGTGGCCGCCACGCCCAGGCCTTGCAATGGGCCGAGGAAGCGCTGGTGGCCTGGGCCGAATCACCCGACTTCTTCTTTGCCTTGGGCGACCTGCTGCTGGACTGGGCCGCCGACGAACCCCACCGCGCCGAACACCTGCTGCCGATCATCGAACAGGCCTGGCAGCGCTGCCTGCACCTGGGCGAGCGGCCGGAGCTGGAAGGCGCGGTGGCCGGCCGCGGCAGCGTGCTGGCGGCCAACAACCTGGCACTGCTGTACGACTTGATGGACCGCCCGGCCGAAGCCGCCTCCTGCCGCGCCCTGGCTGACGCAGGCTGAAGCCGGGGTCGACCAGCTTCCGCCTGTCATCATGGCGGCATGCCTGCCCGCCAACCCCCCCTGAAACAGCTGCTGGCCAACCACCAGTTCGCCAAGCCCAACCGCGAATTCAAGCTTGCGGCCATCGACACCGCCGCCAAGCCCTTCTCCGGCGGCGACAAGGCCGATGACAAGGCCGCGGTCGACGCGCTGGCGCTGGAGCTCGACACGCTGCAGAACCTCTTCTTCGCCGACCGCCGCTTCAAGCTGCTGGTCGTGCTGCAAGGCCTGGACACCAGCGGCAAGGACGGCACGCTGCGCGGCGTGTTCGGCCGCATGAGCCCGCTGGGCGTGCGCACCGTGGGCTGGAAGGCGCCGACCGAACCGGAGCGCGCGCATGACTTCCTCTGGCGCATCCACCAGCAGTTGCCCGCTGCCGGCGAGATCGCCGTCTTCAACCGCAGCCACTATGAAGACGTGCTGGTGCCGGTCGTCAATGGCCAGCTGAGCCCCAGGCAGACCTCGCAGCGCTACGCCCAGATCAACGACTTCGAGCGCCTGCTGAGCGAAACCGGCACGGTCATCGTCAAGTTCATGCTGCACATCTCCAACAAGGAGCAGCGCCAGCGCCTGCAGGACCGGCTGGACGACCCGACCAAGCGCTGGAAATTCCAGTCCGGCGACCTCACCGTGCGCAAGCAGTGGGACGCCTACCAGCAGGCCTACCAGCGGGCCATCGCCGCCACCGCGACCGCCTGGGCGCCATGGACCATCGTGCCGGCAGACTCCAAGACCCACCGCAACCTGATGATTGCCACCGTGCTGAAGGACCAGCTGCAGCGGCTCAAGCTGCGCTACCCGCCGTCCGACCCGGCGCTGGACCGGCTGCGGGTCGAATAGCAGGGAACTGGCCGGCTGCGGGCCTGCTTATCCGCGCCTGCCGCCGCGCCAGCGCTGCCACAGTGGCAAGGATGAGCCGCCATGCCACCGCCGTCCCCAATGCCCTCGAACGCCATTGGCAAGCGGGGCTGCAAGCCTTGAAAAACCGCGCCTGGGACCGCGCCATCGCCGAGTTCGGCCAGGGCGCGCGTCTTGCGCCCTCTGACCGGCTGATGTGGCTG
>NZ_VIDT01000209.1 GCF_006519715.1 Ideonella azotifigens | reverse complement strand
CAGGCGCTGCAGCGCCGATTCGGCCAGCAGCTTGACCGAGACCAGGGTCTGGCCGGTGCCGTCGTGCAGCTCTCGTGCGAGGTAGGCGCGCTCGCTTTCCTGCGAGCTGACGAGCTGGCGCGTCAGCAGCGTGAGCTTGGCGTCGGCCAAGCGCAGCTCGTGCATGTTCAGCCACAGGCCCACGCCGAAGATAAGCAGCAGCCCGGCCACGCTGATGCCGGCGATCCAGCGGGTCGTGGTGTTGACGCTGGCGGCCAGCTCCTCGTCCAGCTGGGCCAGCACCTGGTCCACGTCGTCCACGTACAGCCCCGTGCCGAACCACCAGTGCCAGCGCGGTAGCGGCGTGACATAGGCGACCTTGGCCGCGTCGGCATCGCTGGAAGGCTTGTGCCAGCTGTAGTCGACAAAGCCGCCGCCGGCCTTGGCCTTGTCCATCATCAGCTGGATCGGGAACTGGCCGTAGGCGTCGCGCAGGCGCCGCAGGTTGCGGCCCACCAGCTCGGGCTGGCGGGCGTGCATCAGGTTCACGCCCTCGTCGTTGTAGAGGAAGAAGTAGCCGTCGCTGCCGTAGTCCAGTGCGGCCAGCTGCCGCATCACCTGCTGCTTGATCTCGTCGTCGTCGCGGCCGGTGTTGTAGAGCGGGCTGATGGTGCTCAGCGCCATCGCCACGAAGTGCCGCAGCTCCGAACGCGCCGCCTCCATGTACGCGCTCTTGACCAGCGCCTGCTGCCGCTTGGCCAGCAGTTCCTCCTGGTGGCGTTGGGCCACCGCGATCAGGCTCATGGCCGCGATCAGCGGCGTCATCGCCAGCAGGACGACCTTGTGGGTGAGGCGCATGCGTCAGTCGAAGGGGTACACAGAACGCTTCACGACGCAGCCGGCGCCGGGCCGCCCCAAAGCGGCTGCGCAACCCGCTCGGCGGGTGGCTTCGCGTATTCGCGAAGCCGGGTGCTCAAAGTTCGGCCTTCAGGTAGTGCGCGCCCGGAACAGGGTTGAAGTAATACGGGGGGATCTCTTCAAAGCCCAGCGAGGTGTAGAGGCCGCGGGCGGATTCCATCTCGTCCAGCGTGTCCAGCAGCATGCAGGAGTAGCCGGCCTGGTGGGCGTTGTCCATCAGCGCCTGGGCCAGCAGCCGGCCCAGGCCGAAGCGCCGGAAGGCGCGGCGCACGTAGAGCCGTTTCATCTCGCAGGCGTTGGCGTAGTCGGCCTCGGCGCAGGGGCGAAAAGCGCCGCAGCCGGCCAGTGCGCCGTCCACATAGGCCAGCAGCAGGTGGCCGGCAGGGCCGGCGTATTCGCCCGGCAGCGCGGCCAGCTCCTGCTCGAAGTCCTGGAAGGCGAGGTCGATGCCCAGGCCGTCAGCGTATTCGCGGAAGATGGTGCGCGTCGCGTCCAGCGCGTCAGGCGTTTGCGGGCAGATCAGCAGGATCTCGGGTGGGTCGTTTGGGGACACCGGGCGTCGGGCGGCGAGCAGCGCGCCAAAAGCAAGCGGAAGCGCCAGTCTAGCGGGCAGAGCACCCATCGGGATCCTCCAAAGGTTCGGGATTCCCCGCCATGAGACATGGGGCACCCGGTCCCGCGAAATACGCGAGACCACCCGCCGCGCGGGTGGCTAGGGCCTGTTAACGCTACGGCACCCCTTGCCGTAGCGTTAACAGGCCCTAGGCCGCTTGGGGCGGCCCGGCGCGGCCAAGCCCCAAGTCCTGCCGCCAATCAAGGCTTTGCCATGCCCGGAACAATGGCGCGCATGAAGATCGACTTTGTCTCCGACGTTTCCTGCCCCTGGTGCATCATCGGCCTGCAGTCGCTGCAGCAGGCGCTGGAACGCATCGGGCCCGAGCTGCCAGTCTCGCTGCACTTCCAGCCTTTCGAGCTGAACCCGCAGATGGCGGCGGAGGGCGAAGACATTGGCGAGCACCTGCAGCGCAAGTACGGCGCCAGCGCGGCGCAGAGCGAGGCCAGCCGCGAGAACATCCGCCAGCGCGGCGCGGCGCTGGGCTTCGAGTTCCGCATGGACAAGCGCGCGCGCATCTACAACACCTTCGACGCGCACCGCCTGCTGCACTGGGCCGGCGAGCAGGCAGACGGCCTTCAACTGGCGTTGAAGAAAGCCTTGTTCAGCGCCTACTTCACCGAAGGCAAGAACCCGGGCGACTTTGCGGTGCTGCTGGACGCGGCCGAAGCCGTGGGCCTGGACCGCGAGGCCGCCGAGACGGTGCTGAAGAGCGACACCTACGCTGTCGAGGTGCGCGAGCTGGAAGCCTACTGGCAGCAGGCCGGCATCCACTCGGTGCCGGCGGTCATCATCAACGACCGCCACCTGATCTCCGGCGGCCAGCCACCCGAGGTGTTCGAGAAGGCGTTGCGGCAAATCGCCGCCGAAACCACTTCGGCCTGATCCCGCAGGGCGCCGGGCCGCCGGGTGCACGATCAGCCCCGCGTTGACAGTGCTTCCCAGCGCTCCATCGCTTCGAGCAGTTCTTCGTCCAGCGCTGCATGGCGCTGCGTGACCTCGGCGATGCGCTTGGCGCCCTGGCTGTAAAGCTCGGTGCCGGCCAGCATCGCGGCCAGCTGGGCCATCTCTTTTTCGATGGCGTCGATGCGCGCGGGCAGTTCGCCCAGTTCGCGCTGCTCCTTGAAGCTGAGCTTGCGCTTCTCCGCGACGGGCTGCGCTGCCACCGGCGCGGCAACCGGTGCCGGTGGCGTGGGCGCAGGGGCCGAGGAACGCGCGGCCTGCGCACGAACCTGCGCGGTGCGCGCGGCCTGGGCCTGCCAGTCGGCAATGCCGCCTTCGTACTCGCGCCACTGGCCATTGCCTTCGGCGACCAGCGTGCTGGTGACGACGTTGTCGACGAAGCGCCGGTCGTGGCTGACCAGGAAGACGGTGCCGTCGTAGTCCTGCAGCAGCTCTTCGAGCATTTCCAGGGTTTCGATGTCCAGGTCGTTGGTCGGCTCGTCCAGCACCATCACGTTGGCCGGGCGGGCGAACAGGCGGGCCAGCAGCAGCCGGTTGCGCTCGCCGCCGGAGAGGCTCTTGACGGGCGAGTTGGCGCGCGCCGGGGCGAACAGGAAGTCGCCCAGGTAGCTCATCACGTGCTTGCGCTGGTTGCCGATCTCGATCCACTCGCTGCCGGGGCTGATGGTGTCGGCCAGCGTGGCCTCCATGTTCAGCGCCTCGCGCATCTGGTCGAAATAGGCGACCTGGATCTTGCTGCCTTGCAGCACGCTGCCGCTGTCGGGCGCCAGCTCGCCGAGGATGAGCTTGAGCAGGGTCGTCTTGCCGGCGCCGTTCGGGCCGATCAGGCCGATCTTGTCGCCGCGCAGCACGGTGCTGGAGAAATTGCGCACCACCTGCTTGTCGCCGTAAGCCTTGTTGACGTCTTCCAGCCGCGCGACGATTTTGCCGCTGGCGCCGCCGGTGTCCACGTCCAGCCGCACGCCGCCGATCACGTCGCGCCGCGCGGCGCGGGTTTCGCGCAGCTTCTCCAGCCGGCCGATGCGGGCCACGCTGCGGGTGCGGCGGGCTTCCACGCCCTTGCGGATCCAGACTTCTTCCTGCGCCAGCAACTTGTCGGCGCGGGCGTTCTGCAGCGCCTCGGCTTCCAGCTCGCGCTGCTTGGCGGCCTCGAAGGCGGCGAAGTTGCCGGGGTAGCTGCGCAGCTGCCCGCGGTCCAGCTCGACGATGCGGGTGGTCACGGCGTCCAGGAAGGCGCGGTCGTGGGTGATCAGCAGCAGCGCGCCGCGGAAGTTATTGAGCAGGCCGGCCAGCCAGTCGATGGCGTTCAGGTCCAGGTGGTTGGTCGGCTCGTCGAGCAGCAGCACGTCGGGCGTGGCAACCAGCGCGCGGCCCAGCGCCACGCGCTTGCGCAGGCCGCCGGAGAGCGTGTCCACGACGGTGTCGGGGTTCAGGTCCAGGCGGTGGATGGTCTCGTCCACGCGCTGTTCCCAGTTCCAGCCGTCCAGCGCTTCGAGGCGGGTCTGCAGCGCGTCCAGATCCTCGCCGTCGGCATGGGCCTCGTAGCGTTCGCGGATGGCCTTGGCCTCGGCCACGCCTTCGCTGATGGTCTCGAAGATGGTGGCGCCGGGGCGCAGGTGCGGCTCCTGCGGCACGTATTCGCGGCGGATGCCGGTCTGGATCTGCATCACGCCGTCGTCCGGTTTCTCCAGACCGGCGAGGATCTTCAGCAGCGAGGACTTGCCGGCGCCGTTGCGGCCGATCAGGCCGGTGCGCTCGCCCATGTCCAGGGTCAGGTCGGTGCCGTTGAGCAGCGGCACATGGCCAAAAGCGAGGTGGGCGTTGGAAAGGGTGATCAGGGCCATGGGAGCTGCCGGAGGCAAAAAGCAAGAAGGCCGGCCGGTCGGCACGGAAGGTGGCGCAGCGCGCGCAAGCCACGCGCCGGCCAACCGGGGATTATCCGGGCTGGACAGCGCGCCGTGTTGGCTGCGGGCATCTGCCGCCAGTTGAAGCTGCAGCCAGCCGGCCCCGGCGCCACTTGTTGGCAGTCTGGCCCGATTTGAAATAAATGGGGTCAGACTCCCTTTTCCGTTCCGCTCAAGTCAGGCCGCCAGGGGCCGAGAAAGGGGTTGGACACCTCTGCCATGCCTGCTTTCCCCCTCCTTTCTCCTGGCGCCGCCGCCATGGCTGCGCTGCTGCGCGCCGGGCTGCTGGTGCTGGCGTTGCTGTGGGCCTGCGGCGTGCAGGCGCGGCCGGCGATCTGGCAGCAGCAGGACGCGCTGGTGTTGGACGATCCTCACGCCGCGGAGCGTTGGACGCAGCACGAACTCGCGGCCGCGCGAGTTGCCGGTGATGTCGATGCCGAGTTCTGGCTGCTGCTGGGCGCCGCGAGCGTGCAAGACCAGCTGGAAGACACACCCGCGCAGCTGGCGCTGCTGCACCAGGCCGAGGCATTGATGAATGCTTGGCCCGGGGCGGGCGAGCTGCACAAGGCCTGGCTGGCCCAGGCGATGATCCTGGCAGACCTGCGTGAGAAGCCTGCCGCCGAGATCGCCGCGCGCATTGCCGCGCTGCGCCGCCAGATCGAACCGCTGGAGGCTTCGGACCTGCAGTGCGAGCTGGCGTCGCTGGACATGTGGGCCATGGTGTACGCCGGCAACAATGACGAGGCCTGGGTGGCGGGCGAGGCGCTGGAGCGCTGTGCGCATGCGGTGGGCAGCCTGGACCAGGAAGTCTCGGCGCTGCTGCAACTGGGCAGCTTGACCAGCCAGGTCAGCGGCAAGGTGCCGGCAGCCGGGAAGGGCGAGGACTATTTCCGCCGTGCGCTGGCGCTGCTGGGCGACCGGCCGGCGCGCTTCATGCGCAGCCTGCTGGAATGGCAGCTGGGCAATGCGCTGGTGTATTCGCGCCAGCTGCAGCAGGCCCGGGACCACTACGAGGCTGCGCTGGTGCTCAGCCGCGACCTGCAGGACGAGGCAGGCATTGCGGCGGCATTGATCAAGGTGGGCGAGCGGGTGCTGGACGACGGCAATGCCGAGGCCAGCCTGAGCATGGCGCGCGATGCCCAGGCCCTGATGGAGGCGCAGCACAACGAGGGCCGACTGATGGCGGCACACGTGCTGGTGCTGCGCTCGTTGACGGCGCTGCGCCGGCCGGACGTCCTGCAGGCGATCGAGCAGGCAAGGCCGTTGGACGCGCCCGAGCGCATCGCGTCACGCCGCATCGAACTGGCCACGGCGATGGCCGAAGGCTTTGCGTCTCAAGGCCTCTACGCCAAGGCCTATGCCGAACTGACCCGCGCCAACCTGCTGCGCAACGAGGCCAAGGAAACCTTGCGCGACAGCCAGATGCTGCGCCTGCAGGCGCGCTACGAAGGCGCGCGCCTGGACGCGGAAAACGCCGACCTGCGCCGCCGCTCCGAAACCGCGCACCTGGAGCTGGTGGCACAGGCTGCCACACGCCGCGCCTTGTGGGCCGCACTGCTGGCTTTGCTGGTGATGCTGGCTGGCGCCGCAGTGCTGGTGGTGCGCGGCTGGCGCAAGCGGCGTCACCTGGCCGAACTGGCCTTGCGCGACGAGCTGACCGGGCTGCCGAACCGGCGCGCGATCAAGGCTGCTGGTGAGGCGCAGCTCGCGCAGGCCCGCCAATGGCAGCTGCCTTTCAGCGTGGCGCTGATCGACCTGGACCATTTCAAGCAGGTCAACGACCGCCTGGGCCATGCCGCCGGTGACGCGGTGCTGCAGGCGCTGGCCGCAGCGGCCGGCAGGGTGCTGCGCGGGCAGGACCGGTTGGGTCGCCTGGGTGGCGAAGAGTTTTTGCTGCTGATGCCGGGTACCACGCTGAGCGAGCTGAACGCGGTGTTCGACCGGCTGCGTGCGACTTTTGCCGCCTGCGAGATTGCGGGCCTGCCGTCGCCGCACGGCGTGCGGTTTTCGATGGGCGGCGCCGAATGGCAGCCCGGCACCGACTCGCTGGCCGCGCTGATCGACGCGGCGGACCAGGCGCTCTACGTGTCCAAGGCCGCGGGCCGGGACCAGCTTTCGCTGGCCGAGCCGGCGACGGTGCTGCTGCGCATGGCTGTGCCGGCCTGACGCCAGCCGGCTCCGATGCCCGGTCCGACCGGTCAGCCTCGGCGCGCGCCAGTTTCCAGGGCGTCCACGAACAGCGCCGCCACGTCCACGCCGGTCTGGTTGGTGATTTCCTGGAAGCCTGTCGGGCTGGTGACGTTGATCTCGGTCAGGTTGTCGCCAATCACGTCCAGGCCGATCAGCATCAGCCCGCGCGGCGCCAGCACCGCGCCGATGGTGCGTGCGATTTCCTCGTCCCGCGCACTGATGGGCTGGGCCACGCCCTTGCCGCCGGCCGCCAGGTTGCCCCGCACCTCGCCGCCCTGCGGAATGCGCGCCAGGCAGTGCGACACCGGCTCGCCGCCAATCACCAGCACCCGCTTGTCGCCGGCTTCGATGGCTGGCAGGAAGCGCTGGACCATGATGGTCTGCGCGCCGTCGCGGTTCAGCGTCTCGATGATGCTGCCCAGGTTCAGCCCGTCGTCCTTGACGCGGAAGATGCCCATGCCGCCCATGCCGTCCAAGGGCTTCAGGATGATGTCGCGGTGCTCGGCGTGGAACTCGCGCACGTCGGCAGCAGCGCGGGTCACCAGCGTGGGCGGGGTGAACTGCGGGAATTCGAGGATGGCGAGTTTTTCGGGATGGTCTCGCAGCGCGCGGGGCGAGTTGAAGACCCGCGCGCCTTCGGCTTCGGCGCGTTCCAGCAGGTGGGTGGCGTAGAAGTATTCGCTGTCGAACGGCGGGTCCTTGCGCATCACCACGGCGTCGAAGCTGGCCAGGTGGCGCACCAGTTCCGGGCCGGCTTCGAACCAGTCGTGCACGTCTTTGCCGGAGCGGCCGGTCAGCGTGACCTGGCGCAGGCGCGCCTGCACGGAGCCGCCGCTGCGCCAGTGCAGGTCCTGCGGGCCGCAGGCGAACAGCACATGGCCGCGCCGCTGGGCTTCGCGCATCATCGCGAAGGTGGTGTCCTTGTAGGTCTTGAAGTGATCCAGCGCGTCGGCGACAAAAAGCAGGTTCATGGCGGCAGCCCGTGACAAACTGAGGCGCAGTGTGCCCTGAAGCGTCAGCCGTTGCCGGCGGGTTCGGGCTTGACCTCTGGCGGCTGAAGCATTCTGATACCGGTTGAGCGTCAGCCGAACGGCCTGGATTGCGTTATACCCACAGGCTTCAAGCCTTCAACGTCGTACCCGCAGGTACCCCACAGTATTTGCCCCACAGCCTCCCGGAGGAGCTGACAACAATGAACCCCTCAACCACTGTTCCCTCGTCTTCCGCCAGTTCCGGCCTGCCGCGCGCGGTCTGGGTCGCTGGCGGCCTGATGGCCGTCGCCATCGCGGCGCTGGCCGGCACTGTCGTCTGGCAGCGCAGCCAGATCTCTGCCGCGCCGACCAGCGAAGTGGCCACGCTGCCGGCCACCCCCGCAACCTTGCTGGACGATGCGGCCAGCGCGCCGATGGCGGCCGCACCGGCGCCAGTGCCGCAGCAGGCCGAAGTGGTCGAGCCGGCCGTGAAGCCAGTGGCTGCCGTCAAGCACGCGACGCCGAAACCGACGAAGCCTGCCAACGCGTACCCGGCTGACACCACCACCGCCAAGGCGGAGGACTACCCGGTCGAAGCACCGCCGGCACCGCCCGCACCGGTGATCTGCGCGACCTGCGGCACGATCGAGTCGGTCGAGACG
>NZ_VIDT01000208.1 GCF_006519715.1 Ideonella azotifigens | reverse complement strand
CCCTGCCCTGCATGCTGCCGTGCAGGCCGCGCATGACAAGGACATGAGCGTGCTGCTGCTGACCGGCGGCGATCCTGGCCCCTGGCCGGACCGGCTGGCCGAGACCGACGTCTGGATTCCGGTGGCCAGCCCTCGCGCGCCGCGGGTGCGCGAACTGCACCTGATGGCGCTGCACGCACTGTGCGACGCGATCGACATTCAACTGCTGGGCGAGGACGGGCCGGCCTGAGCCGCGCCCCCGTCGCCTGATCCCGGGCCTGCTTCGGCCTGTCAGAAACCGAGTTCACATGCCTGCTGTTTTCACTCCTCGCCGCCTCGCTTCCCTTGCCACGCTGCTGGCCGCCACCACGCTGGCCGGTGCCGGCCTCAGCGCCTGCGTGCCGCTGATGCTGGGCGGCGCCGCTGGCGGCGTGCTGCTGTACACCGACCGCCGCACCTCCGGCGCGCAAGTGGAAGACGCCGCCATCGAGTCCAAGGCCGCGCGCAAGGTCAGCGCGGTGCTGGGCGACCGCGGCCACGTGGGTGTGGTCAGCTACAACCGCTGGGTACTGTTGACCGGCGAAGTGCCGAACGAGGCTGATCGTGCTGCGCTGGAGCAGGCGGTGGCCGGCATCGAGAACGTGCGCTCGGTGACGAACGAAACCGCGGTGATGGGCAGCAGCTCGCTGACCTCACGCTCGAACGACCTGATTGTCACCAGCAAGGTCAAGGCGACCTTCGTCGACGCGGGCGACGTGCAAGCGAATGCCTTCAAGGTCGTCACCGAGCGCGGCATCGTCTACCTGATGGGCCGCGTCACCACCGAGGAAAGCGACCGCGCGGCCAACCTGGCGCGCGCGATCAATGGCGTGCAAAAAGTCGTGAAGGTCACCGAGACCATCACCGAAGAAGAACGCAAAGCGCTGCAGGCGCGCTGAGCGCTGCCGCCGCTGCAGCAACTGGGAATCGCTCAGCTGCGCAGCCGGCGGATCAGGCTGGAAGTGTCCCAGCGGTTGCCGCCCAGCGCCTGCACGTCGGCGTAGAACTGGTCCACCAGCGCCGTCACCGGCAGCCTGGCGCCGTTGCGCCGGGCTTCGTCCAGCACCAGGCCCAGGTCCTTGCGCATCCAGTCGACCGCAAAGCCGAACTCGAACTGGCCGTCGACCATGGTCTTGCCGCGGTTGTCCATCTGCCAGCTCTGCGCCGCACCCTTGCCGATCACGTCCAGCACCTGCTTCATGTCGAGCCCGGCCTGCTGGCCGAAGGCAATCGCCTCGGACAAGCCTTGCACCACGCCGGCGATGCAGATCTGGTTGACCATCTTGGCCAGCTGACCGGCACCGACTTCGCCGACGCGGGTCACCGCGCGCGAGTAGGCCATCGCCACCGGTTGCATCGCATCGAACGGCCCGGCATCGCCTCCGCACATCACCGTCAGCATGCCATTGACCGCGCCCGCCTGGCCGCCAGAGACCGGCGCGTCGACAAACTGCAGGCCCAACCCGCGCGCCGCTCGGTGCAGCTCGCGCGCCACCTCGGCCGAGGCGGTCGTGTGGTCCACGAACACCGCGCCTTCGGCCATGCCGGCGAATGCGCCGTCCGCGCCCAGCGTGACCGAGCGCAGGTCGTCGTCATTGCCCACGCAGCAGAACACGAACGTCGCGCCGGCCGCCGCTTCGCGCGGCGTGGGTGCACTGCGGCCACCGTATTCCGCCACCCAGGCTGCCGCCTTGGCCGCACTGCGGTTGTAGACCGTGACCTGGTGGCCGGCGCGTTGCAGGTGACCTGCCATCGGATGACCCATCACGCCCAAGCCGATGAAGGCGACGGTTTGCGACGGGGTGGCTTCGTAGGTCTTCGTCATAAGGGTGGCCCAAAGGGGCGCTCCGAAGGAGCTGCCCGGTTTTGCGTCAAGTGGCGTGCGCGGATCCGGCTTTGCCGGTCCGCTGCGCGAGCCCCCTTTGGGGGGCAGCGACCGGCAGGGAGCCTGGGGGCTCAAACAATCGTCAAATGTTCGGTGCCGGCAGACAGGTCGCTGACCCGGGCGCGGCTGCTGTTGAGCTTGATGTTCAGCCGCAGGTCGTTGACCGAGTCGGCGTTGCGCAGCGCGTCTTCGTAGTTCACCGCGTGGGCCTCGTACAGGTCGAACAGCGCCTGGTCGAAGGTCTGCATGCCCAGCTCGCGCGAGCGCTTCATCAGCTCCTTCAGCTCGCCCACCTGGCCCTTGAAGATCAGGTCTGCCATCAGCGGCGTGTTCAGCATGATCTCGACCGCGGCGACCCGGCCCTTGCCTTCCTGGCGCGGGATCAGCCGCTGCGAGACCATGGCCTTCAGGTTCAGCGACAGGTCCATCAGCAACTGGTCGCGCCGCTCTTCGGGGAAGAAGTTGATGATGCGGTCCAGCGCCTGGTTGGCGCTGTTGGCGTGCAGCGTGGCCATGCACAGGTGGCCGGTCTCGGAGAAGGCGACCGCCAGCTCCATGGTCTTGCGGTCGCGGATTTCGCCCATCAGGATCACGTCCGGCGCCTGGCGCAGGCAGTTCTTCAGCGCGACTTCCCAGTCGTTGGTGTCGATGCCGACCTCGCGCTGCGTGATGATGCAGTTCTTGTGCGGGTGCACGAACTCGACCGGGTCTTCGATGGTGATGATGTGGTCGTAGGCATTTTCATTGCGCCAGTCCACCATCGCCGCCAGCGAGGTGCTCTTGCCCGAGCCGGTGGCGCCGACCATGATGACCAGCCCGCGCTTGGTCATCGAAACTTCCTTCAGCACCCGCGGCAGGCTCAGCTCGTCGATGGTCGGCAAATGCGCCGGAATCGTCCGCAGCACCATGCCCACATGGCCTTGCTGCAGGAAGGTGTTGACCCGGAATCGGCCAATGCCTTGCGGCGAGATCGCGAAGTTGCACTCCTTGTCGCGCTCGAAGTCCGCCGCCTGCTTGTCGTTCATGATGGCGCGCGCCAGCGCCAGCGTGTGCGAGCCGGTCAGCGGTTGCGGCGAGACCTTGGTGACCTTGCCGTCGACCTTGATCGCCGGCGGGAAGTCGGCGGTCAGGAACAAGTCCGAGCCATTGCGGGTGACCAGCAGGCGCAGCAGGTCGCTGACGAATTTCGAGGCCTGATCGCGTTCCATGGGGCAGGGTCTTTCGAGGCAAGAGGAAAAGTCGAGTGCGCTTCAGCCCGCGTGAAGGCGATGCGCGTCAATCATGGGTGCTGCGTGTCAGCTGCACCGACAGCCGCGCGCTGACCTGGCGCAGCCGCAGCGACAGCCGCTTGGCAATCCAGGCCAGCAGCGAGGCGGCCAGCCGCGGCTCTTCTATCATCATGCGCTCCAGCGCCTGGCTGGCCAGCACAGCCAGTGTCACCGGCGTCAAGGCGGTGCAGGCGCAAAAACGCGTGCCGCCGTCCAGCATCGACATCTCGCCCAGCAGGTCGCCTGCACGCGACTCGCCGATGCGTGCGCGTGCGCCGGAGGGCTGCATGCGGTCCTCGGCCACCACGCCTTGCAGCACCACGACGAGGAAGTCGCCTTGCTCGTCCTGGCCGATGATCTGCTTGCCGCTGTCCAGCTGCACGTATTCAAAATAGCCGCCCAGCACCGCCAGCTGCTCGGCGCCCAGCAGCGCCAGCGCGCGGTCCTGGCCCAGCAGCTTGACCAGCGACAGCACGCCCAGCGAGCCGTCGTAGGGCTTGGCGTTCAGGTCAGGGGCGCGCAGCGTCCAGGGCACGAACAGCTGCGTGTCCTGGTGGCGGTCGACAAACTGCGTGGCGTAGAAGCCGGAGTCGTCCTCCCTCGGCGCAGCCACGGGCTGGCGCGCACGGAAAAAGGCAAGAAGCCGCTTCACTGCCGCCGCTTTCCCGGCTCAGCCGGGGAAGTTCTCGGGGAACTTGGCCTTCACGCGGGCCTCGCTGCCAGACACCAGGTTGCGTCGTACCAGGTCGGCCAGGCATTGGTCCAGCGTCTGCATGCCAACGTTGTTGCCGGTCTGGATCGACGAATACATCTGCGCGATCTTGTTCTCGCGGATCAGGTTGCGGATGGCCGAGGTGCCCAGCATGATCTCGTGCGCCGCCACGCGGCCCTGGCCGTCCTTGGTCTTGCACAGCGTCTGCGCAATGATCGCGACCACGGATTCCGACAGCATCGCCCGCACCATGTCCTTCTCGGCCGCCGGGAACACGTCGACCACCCGGTCGATGGTCTTGGCAGCGCTGGAGGTGTGCAGCGTGCCGAACACCAAGTGGCCGGTTTCAGCGGCCGTCAGCGCCAGGCGGATGGTTTCCAGGTCGCGCAATTCGCCCACCAGGATCGCGTCCGGGTCTTCGCGCAGCGCGGCGCGCAGCGCGTTGGAGAAGCTCAGCGTGTGTGGGCCGACCTCGCGCTGGTTGATCAGGCACTTCTTCGATTCGTGCACGAATTCGATCGGGTCTTCCAGCGTCAGGATGTGGCCGTAGTGGCTCTCGTTGAGGTGGTCGATGATGGCCGCCAGCGTGGTCGACTTGCCCGAGCCGGTCGGCCCGGTCACCAGCACCAGGCCACGCGGCTTGAGCGCCAGCTCGGCGAAGATCGGCGGGCAGTTCAGCTGCTGCAGCGTCAGGATCTTCGACGGAATGGTCCGGAACACCGCGCTGGAGCCGCGGTTCTGGTGGAAGGCGTTGACCCGGAAGCGCGCCAGCCCTTGCACTTCGAAGCTGAAGTCGCACTCCAGCGTGTCTTCGTACTGCTTGCGCTGGGTGTCGTTCATGATGTCGTACACCATGGCGTGGACCTGCTTGTGGCCCAGCGGCTCGACATTGATGCGCCGCACGTCGCCGTGCACCCGGATCATCGGCGGCAGGCCGGCGGACAGGTGCAGGTCGGAGGCCTTGTTCTTGACAGAAAAAGCCAGCAGTTGGGTGATGTCCATGGGTGTGTGGCGTGCAGCCTTGGAATGCCGGTTGCGGTGGGCTGGGACCGGCCTGGTTTATCCTGGATCGACCATGGCCAGTATCGCTGAGAACATACTACAAGTCCGGGGCCGCCTGGCCCAGGCCGCCGCTGCCGCGGGACGTGACGTGAACGATGTCCGTTTGCTGGCGGTGAGCAAGACTTGCGCCGCCGAAGCGGTGCGCGCGGCCCACGCGGCCGGTGCACGCGAATTCGGCGAAAACTACGTGCAGGAAGCGCTGGACAAGATCGCCGCGCTGGCCGACCTGCGCGGCGAGCTGCAGTGGCACCTGATCGGCCCGCTGCAGTCCAACAAGACGCGTGTGGTGGCCGAGCAGTTCGACTGGGTGCACACGGTGGACCGGCTGAAGATTGCCGAGCGCCTGTCGGCCCAGCGGCCGGCCCAGCTGCCGCCGCTGAACGTCTGCCTGCAGGTCAACGTCAGCGGCGAGGCCAGCAAGAGCGGCATCGCGCTGGACGAGTTGACGGTGCTGGCGCCGCAGGTGGCCGCCTTGCCGCGGCTGCGGCTGCGCGGCCTGATGGCGATTCCCGAGCCTGCTGCAGACCTTGCGGCCCAGCGGCTGCCGCACCGCGCGCTGGCCCAGGCCTTGGCTGCGCTGCGGACCCAGGGGCTGGTCGGGCTGGACACGCTGTCCATGGGCATGAGCGCTGACCTGGAAGCGGCGGTGCTCGAAGGCGCCACGCTGGTGCGGGTTGGCACCGCGATCTTCGGCGCACGCGTGTGAGTGATCAGCGCTTGGGCAGGTCGTCTTCGTCGAACAGCGCCAGCCAGTCGGTGTTTGGCGCTTCGACGTACAGGTCCTGTACCAGCAGCCCACGCTGCAGATCGAGGCTGGAGTCGTGCCAACCGCCGCGCAGCGGATCTTCCGCCGGCAGCTTCAGGCCCGCTGGCGGTGGCGCGCTGGCCGGCTGGCGCACGGGCCCCAGGGGCGGCACCCTCAGCATGGGCAGCAGCGGCGACAAGCGTTGAACTGCCGCGCGCGGCGTGTTGAGGGCGCTGAACATGGGATCCTCCTCCTGGCTTTCGTTGGGTGGTGATGGCGGGTACTGCATGGGACGGCATCGTCCGGCATGCAGCTCTCGCGCTCAATCGCCCTGGTGGGGGGGAGAAGGTTTTCCGGGGTCCCCTCGAAAGGGGGGTGTTTTCAGGCGGTCTGGTGGGTGGATGCCTCCATTGCCGCCAGAAATCCGGTCAGAAGCTCAGCGAAGTGGTATTTTTCACTTCTTCCATGACCGCATAAGTGCGCGTCTCGCGCACCCCCGGCAGCGACCAGATCACGTCGCCGACAAACGAGCGGTAGGCCGCCATGTCCGACACCCGCGTCTTCAGCAGGTAGTCGAAGCCGCCCGCCACCAGGTGGCATTCGAGGATCTCGGGCCGCACCTGCACCGCGGCGCGGAAGCTGTCCATCACGTCGTGCACCGTGCGGTCCAGCAGCACCTCGACGAAGACCATCAGCCCGGCGCCCAGCTTGACCGGGTTCAGCCGCGCCTCGTAGCCCAGGATGAAGTTCTCGCGCGTCAGCCGCTTGACCCGTTCCAGCACGGCCGTGGGCGACAGATGCACCTCTTCGGCGAGTTTCAGGTTGCTGATGCGCCCATCTTTCTGCAGCACGCGCAAGATGCGCAAATCGATCTTGTCCAGCCCTCGCTCGAGATCGATCGGTTCGAGGGTGGGCTTCATTCTTGAGAAAACTCCGTCATACGGTCAAAACTCCGAATCTTTACCGGGAATTGTCCGCATAAGCTGCGCATCTATCCAGTCAGGTTTTCTACTGCCTTTCACTGCCATGCACACCCCCACGCCGTTCCCCTTGCCGGCCCAGCGCCAGCGCTTGCCATTTCCGTACCAGCCCGAGGCGCAGGTGCTGGCCGCAGCGCGTGCGCGCGTCGATGCGGGGCTGGATTGGGGCGCGGTGACCGCACGCGCCACGCCATGGGTGTTGGCTGTGCGCGACAAGCCGGCGCCGTTCTGGGCCATGGAGTCGCTGCTGAAGGAATACCCGATCTCCAGCGCCGAAGGCCTGGCGCTGATGCGGCTGGCCGAAGCGCTGCTGCGTGTGCCGGACGTGGAAACCGCGATTGCGCTGACCGCCGACCAGCTCGGTCGAGCCGACTTCGACAGCAGTGACAGCAGCGGCGGCCTGCTGGCCAACCTGTCGGCCAGCGCCATCGCGCTGTCGAAGAAATTCCTGCCCGAGGCCGAGCAGGACAGCGGGCTGATCAAGCGCCTGGGTGCTCGCACTGTGGTCGCCGCGACCGTGCGCGCCATCCAGCTGCTGGGCCGCCAGTTCGTGCTGGGCCGCCACATCCAGGAAGCCATGGCCGAGGCCGCCAGCCAGCGCAAGGCGCAGCCGATGCTGCGTTTTTCGTACGACATGCTGGGTGAAGGTGCCCGCACCGAACACGACGCCGAGCGCTACCAGGCGGCCTACCTGAAGGCGATAGCCGCGATCGCCGCCACCGCCGGTGGCCGCGGCCCGGAGAGCAGCGACGGCATCTCGATCAAGCTCTCGGCGCTGTTCTCGCGCTATGAAGACGCGCAGCGCGAGCGCGTGTTCGCCGAGCTGCTGCCGCGCGTCTGGGCGCTGGTCGAGCGCGCCGCGCCGGCCCAGCTGAACCTGACCATCGACGCCGAGGAGGTCGACCGGCTGGAGCTGTCGCTGGAATTGCTGGACGCGCTGGCCGAACGCATCGCGCTGCATTACCCGCAGTGGCGTGGCTTCGGCCTCGCGGTGCAGGCCTATCAGACGCGCGCGCTGGCGGTGGTCGATGAGGTGGCCCGCATCGCGCGCGCGCATGGGCTGCGTTTCATGGTGCGCCTGGTCAAGGGCGCGTACTGGGACGGCGAGGTCAAGCGCGCGCAGGAAATGGGACTACCAGCCTATCCGGTCTACACCCGCAAGCCGCACACCGATGTGTCCTACCTCGCCTGTGCCCAGGCGCTGCTGGGGCACCGCGAAGTCATCTACCCCCAGTTCGCCACGCACAACGCCGGCACCATCGCCGCGATCCAGCAGATGGCCATCGACGCCGGTGCCCAGCCCGGCGCCGACTACGAGATGCAGCGTCTGCACGGCATGGGCGACGGCATCTACCGCGAGGTGCTGAAAGATGCCAAGGCTGCCTGCCGCGTCTATGCGCCGGTGGGTGAACACCGCGACCTGCTGGCCTATCTCGTGCGCCGCCTGCTGGAAAACGGCGCCAACTCGTCATTCGTGCATTTGCTGGCCGACGCCGAGGTCTCGCCCGCCGAACTGCTGGCCTCGCCGCTGCAACTGGCCCATTCCGCCGCGCCGGAAGCCGGCGTTGCCGA
>NZ_VIDT01000207.1 GCF_006519715.1 Ideonella azotifigens | reverse complement strand
GATCTCGGCCTCGACCAGGGTGCGCGCAGCCGCGGGGCCGGCAGCGGTCAAGCTCAGCTCGCGTGAGGGCGCGGCGGGCGGCAACTCGCGCGGGGCGCTCGCGGGTGCCCAGGCTACCGCGATGGCTGGCGCCGAGGGCAGCGCCTCAACCAGCCCATGCGCGCCCGCACGGAGCTCGCTGCTGCGCATGCGCCGGATGTCGTCCAGGAAGTCGTCGGACAGGTGGTCCTCGGTGATCTGCGTTTCCCCGGCCGCCATCACTGCCGCCGTGCGCAGCACCGTGGCCAGTTGCCGCACATTGCCCGGCCAGTGGTAGCGGTTGAACAGCGCGATGACCGAGGGGCTGAGCGCCAGCGAGCCGGCCACGCCCAGCGACATCAGGATGCGCTGCGCGACCACCGTCAGGTCGCTGCGGTCGCGCAGCGCCGGCAGCCGCACGACCAGCCCGTCGAGGCGGTAGTAGAGGTCCTGACGGAAGCTGCTTTGTTCGATCATGGCCCGCAGGTCCCGGTGCGTGGCGCTGACCACCGCAATGTCCACCGGGATGGACCTCTGGCTGCCCAGCGGCGTCACGCAGCGCTCCTGCAGCACCCGCAGCAGGTGGGCCTGCAGGCCCAGCGGCATGTCGCCGATCTCGTCGAGGAACAGCGTGCCGCCGTTGGCCTGCAGGATGCGGCCGGTTGCCCCCTTGCGACGCGCGCCGGTGAAGGCCCCTTCCTCGTAACCGAACAGCTCGGCCTCGATCAGCGTCTCGGGGATGGAGGCGCAGTTGACCGCCACGAAGGGCTGGCGCGCGCGCTCGGAGTCCTGGTGCACGGCGCGGGCCAGCAGCTCCTTGCCGGTGCCGGTCTCGCCGAGGATCATCAGCGGGATGTCGCGGTTCAGGATGCGCTGGACCTTGCGCGCCACGGCCTCGAACTGCGCGTCGCCGGTGCTCAGGTAGTGCAGCCCGGACATGCGGGATTCGGCCACCGGACGCGTGGCCGCACCGGCGGATTCGCCGGCGGGGACGGCCCGCATTTCCGGCACGGTCGTCAGGCCCCCGGGCAGGCCGGTGATGCGCTGCAAGGACCCGCTGGCCCGCGGACTCAGGTGCACCAGCCGGCCGTTGGCCAGGTGCAGGCGCATCGGCTGAGCCAGCGGTGCGCGCAGGTGGTCGATCAAGGCCCCGACGTTGGTGTTGAGCAGGCTCACCAAGCTGTGCATGCGCACGGCGGCGCTGCTCATGTCGAGCAGGTCCAGCGCGCTGCGATTGGCCCCCAGGATGCGGCCATCGCCGCCCACCACCAGGATGCCCTCCAGCAAGGTCCCGATGAATTCGGGCCGGATGTGGAAGTGCAAACGCAGTCGGTCGCCGCTGTCGTCCGTCAGCCAGTGGTTCTCGATCATGCGGGCCGACATCCTCACCAGGCCCATGGTGTGCTGGTGGTACACACGCTGGTCTCCGGTGACGTCCAGCACGCCCAGCATGTTGCCGCGCGGGTCGAAGATCGGCGCGGCGGAACAGGTCATGAAACTGTTGACGTGCATGAAGTGCTCGCCGGCGTGGACCAGGGTGGGCAACTCGTCCACCAGGGCGGTGCCAATGGCATTGGTGCCCTTGGACTGCTCGGCCCAGTTCACGCCCGGCGCCAGCGCCACCTTGTTGGCCCGGGCCAGGAATTCGTCGTCGCCCACGGTATGCAGGATGGTGCCCTGCGCGTCGGTCAGCACGATCATGCTGCCGGTGTTGACGATCTGCTCCAGCAGCATCTCCATCACCGGCGCGGCATGGCTGGACAGCCGCAGGTTGCGCTCGCGCGCGATGTTCAGGTCGCCGCGCAGCAAGGGCTCGAAATCCGGCCGCTCCACCCGGGTCAAGCCCAGGGCTGCACAGCGCAAATGGGATTGCTCGATCAGCTCTGTCCGGGCCGGCAGGTTCTCCTGGGGCACGGCCACCGGGGAGGTCCAGGCGCCAGCGCGAGGTCCCGTCCCGTTGGCCTCTGAGTCAGCCACAGACATCGTCATCCAGTTCTCCTCCCGCGCTCACGCGCAGGTTGTCTCCGTGAGATCTCGCGGGTCAACCCTGATGCATGTGCCACCCGGGGTGCCCGCGACTGTTCATTCCTGCAACAGGCTCCGATGGCCGGCTTCAGGCTGACAGCAGCCTTGCCAGCCTCCCCGCTCGCAGGCGGGCCGGTTGATTGGAGCAGAAGCATCTGCAAGAGGGAATTGACGCAACAACTGTTCCCACGTGAAGCATTTCCCGGTGGCACATGGTTTGCGTTGAAGACGCGCATCCGGCCTCGAACCAAGAACAAGGAGACACACCATGAACCGCCCATCATCCCGCGACAGGCTCGGCCGCTGGGCCCGTCGAAGCATGCTGCTGTGCAGCATCGCCAGCGCCGCCGCCTGGGCCCACGGCGACGTGACGCCACAACCGGTGGACACCACCGGCCTGCCCAATCTGGGCGAAGCCTGGCGGAGTGAAAACCCGTTCAGCGGCAATGAGGTCGCGGTGCGCATCGGCACCTCGGGCTTCAACCAGAACTGCGCCCGCTGTCACGGGCTGGAGGCCATCTCGGGCGGCATTGCGCCCGACCTGCGCCGGCTGGACAACGACTGCGTGGGCATGCAGGGCGCCGAGCTGCGCAAGTCCTGCAAGGCCGAGATGGACGACTACTTCATGACCACCGTGCGCCATGGCCGCAGCCGCAATGGCGCGGTCTACATGCCGCCCTTCGAGGGCGTGCTGAGCCAGGAGGCGCTGTGGACCATCAAGACCTACCTGGAAACCCGGCGCGAAAAACCCCTGCCCTGATGCTGGAGGAGATTCCCATGAGAGACGCTCCCTGGACCCGCCGCGCGCTGCTGCGCGGCCTCGCTGCCACGGCCGCTGCCACGGCCCTCGCCACGCCGATGTGGCCCGCCTCGGCGACCACGCTCGCACAGGTGCGAGAACGCGGCACCCTCAGGTTCGCGATCTACAAGGACATGCCGCCGTTCCATGTGGACGGCCGCGGCATTGACGTGGACCTGGCCCAGGCGCTGGCCGATGCCTTGCAGGTGAAGCTCGCGCTGATGCCGTTCTACGCTGACGACAACATGAACGACGACCTGCGCAACATGGTCTGGAAGGGTCATTACCTGGGCTACGGCCCGGCCGACGTGTTGCTGCATGTGCCGGTGGACGCCCCGTTGATGGAAGCCAATCCGCAAGTGCTTTTGTTCGGCCCCTATTGCCGGGAGCGCGTGGCCATCGCCCGCCGCCTGCAGGCCCTGCCGCGGCTGGACACGCTGGAACCGCTGACCGGACAAGCTGTGGCGGTGCAGGGCCAGTCGCTGGCCGGCTGGCTCTTGATCGGCGCCAACGACGGCATGCTGAGGGAGTCCCTGCACACGCAGTGGAAGGACGGCACCGAGGCGGCCCAGGCGCTGCTGCGCGGTGAGGTGGTGGCGGCCGCCGGCCTGGCCTCGGAGCTGGAGACGGTGATCCGGAACGACCCGCGCTACGCCATCACCCCGTTGCCCATGCCGCGCGCGCCGCGTGACGGCTGGGCGGTGGGTCTGGCCGTCAAACGCGACAGTATGGACCTGGCTCAGGCCCTGACCCAGGCGCTCACCGCGTTGGGCCAGGCCGGCCAGCTGCGCGAGATCTTCGCCAGGCAACACCTGGAATGGCATGCAGCCTGAAGCCCAGCCCGCGGGCCTGGGTCAGTGCGCCGGTTTCTTGGCGTCTTTGGCAGGCTTGGCGTCCTTGCCGTCTTTCCCGGCTTCGCTGGCAGCAGGCTTGCTGTCGTCGGCAGCGTCATCGCCTTCGGGCGGCTTGGGCTTCTTCTCTTCCGGCTTGATCACCGGCACCACCGGTTCGATCTTGTTTTCGCGCATGTAGTCGTCCATCTCCCGCCAGCCGGCGTAGATGGACGCCTTTTCGGCCTTCTTGTTCAGCGTGTAGCAGTCTTCGATGGCGCGGCCAGCGTGGCGGCAGGCCGCACCAATGGCCTTGCCCTCGGCGGACTTCTTCTCGGCAACGACGGTGGCGGACTCGATGCCCAACTGGTCGCAGCCGGCCAGCAGGCTGGCAAGGACAAGGGTAGACACAAGGATGCGGCGCATCCCTGGTCTATCGGCCCGCATCACCGCGGGCTTGAGCCTGCGATGGCCCGATCTGGCGCCGGAAAGCGGGTCTTCTCAGCGTCCCGCGGCCATGGCGAGCAGGCGCTCGACACGCTCCTCGGTCGAAGGATGGGTCGAGAACAGCCCGCGCAGGCCGCCGGCGGAGAGCGGGTTCATGATCATCATCTGCGCGGTTTCCGGGTGGCGCTCGGTGGTTTCCAGCGGCAGGCCTTGCGCTGCGCGGTGGATCTTCTGCAGCGCGGACGCCAGGGCCTGCGGGTCGCCGGAGATCTGCGCGCCACCGCGGTCGGCCTCGAACTCGCGCGAGCGGCTGATGGCCATCTGGATCAGGCTGGCAGCCAGCGGCGCGAGCAGCATCACCAGAATCGAGACGATGGGATTGACCGAGCGGCCTTCACTGTCGCGCCCGCCAAAGAACATCGCGAAATTGGCCAGCATGCTGATGGCGCCGGCCATGGTCGCGCTGATGGTCGAGATCAGGATGTCGCGATGCTTCACGTGCGCCAGCTCGTGCGCCATCACGCCGCGCAACTCGCGCTCGCTGAGCACGCGCAGGATGCCGGTGGTCGCGGCCACCGCGGCGTGTTGCGGGTTGCGGCCGGTGGCAAAGGCATTGGGCGCGTCCTCCTGGATCAGGTAGACCCGCGGCATCGGCAGCTCAGCCCTGGCCGCGAGCTCGCGCACCAGGCGGTAGAACTGCGGCGCGGTGGTTTCGTCGACTTCCTGCGCGTTGTACATGCGCAGGACCATCTTGTCGGAGAACCAGTAGCTGAAGAAATTCATCCCCAGCGCAATCACCAGCGCCAGCACCATGCCTTGCTGGCCGCCCAGCAGCCGGCCAATGATCATGAACAGCGCGGTGATGGCCGCCATCAGCACAGCGGTCTTCATCAGGTTGAACATGGCGAACTTTCCTTCCAGCATCGAAACACACGCGCCAACAGGCGGCGCGACCGACGCGGCCCCATGACCGTGTCGCTGGATCAGATGGCGGCGGACCGCCGAAGTTCAACCGTTGCGCCGGTTCACTCGGGCAACGGCAGGGTCTGTCCGACCTGGCCAGGCTTGGCCTGCAGCAGCGCCGCGACCGGCAAGCGCTTACCGCCAGGCCGCTGGACCTGCCGCAGGGCCAGCGCGCCTTCGCCGCAGGCGATGCGCAATTCGTCGCCCGCTGCCAGGACCTGGCCGGGCTGCACGCCAGCTGGTGCCGGTCGCAACTCGGCCTGCCAGAGCTTCACGAGCTCGCCGTCCCAGACAAAGCTGGCGCCCGGGAACGGGTCAAACGCACGCACCCGGCGCTCGATCAACGCGGCCGGCAGCCGCCAGTCGATCGCGCTTTCGGCCTTGTCGATCTTGTGTGCGTAGGTGATTCCGTCTTCCGGCTGCCGCGTGGCTGGCAGCGGCTCGCCGCGCTGCAGGGTTTGCAGCGCCTGCACGATCAGCTCGCCCCCTTGCGCGGCCAGGCGGTCGTGCAGCGTGGTGGTGCGGTCGCCTGCCTGAATGGGCTGTTCGCCGATCAGCAGCATGTCGCCGGTGTCCAGGCCGGCGTCCATCTGCATGATGGTGATGCCGGTGCACGCATCGCCGGCCTCGATGGCGCGATGAATCGGGGCAGCGCCGCGCCAGCGGGGCAGCAGCGAGGCATGGATGTTCAGGCAGCCCAGGCGCGGCAGGTCCAGGACCCAGGTCGGCAGGATCAGACCGTAGGCAGCGACGATCATCACGTCGGGCGCTGCGGCCAGCAAGGCTTCGCGCGCCGCAGCGGCGTCTTCCGGGTACTTGCCGTCCAGCCGCAAGCTGCGCGGCTGGCTGACCGCCACGCCGTGCTGAAGCGCCAGCGCCTTGACCGGCGAGGCCTGCAGCTTCATGCCGCGGCCGGCCGGGCGGTCTGGCTGGCTCATCACCAGCGGCACTTCGAAGCCGGCGGCCAGCAAGGCCTGCAGTGCCACCGCGGCGAATTCGGGCGTGCCGGCGAACACCAGTTTCAGCGGATGCGGAGCCGAGGCGTCCTGAGAAGACGAAGAATCACCCATGCGCGTCGATTCCGGCGCGCTCAACGGGATTTGGCGTCGTCGCGCGTCTTTTTCAGCATCTTGGTCTTGATGCGGCCTTGCTTGAGCGGGCTCAGGTATTCGACGAACACCTTGCCGGCCAGGTGATCCATTTCATGCTGCACACAGACCGCCGTCAGTCCGTCCGCATCGAATTCGTAGGGCTGGCCGTCACGGCCCAACGCACGCACGGTGACCCTGGCGTGCCGGGGCACCTCGTCATAGATCGTGGGCACGGAGAGGCAACCTTCCTCGCCGACGGTCATCTCGTCGCTGAGCTTCAGCAGCTCCGGGTTGATCAGCACCAGCGGCTGGTCGCGGCCCTCGGAGGTGTCCATCACGATCACGCGGCGGTGCACGTCGACCTGGGTCGCGGCCAGGCCAACACCTTCGGCCTCGTACATCGTGGCCAGCATGTCGTCGACCAGTTGCCGGACTTCGGCGTCCACCGCCAGCACCGGTTCGGCCACCTTGTGCAGGCGGGGATCGGGATATCGAAGAATCGGAAGCAGGGCCATGGTGTCGAAAAGGATGGGAATCGATCTGTCAGCGGTGCGCGAAAAAAGGAGCAAGCGCACTCGCCATTGTTGACCCTGCGCAACGTGCGGTTTCACAACACAGCTGTTTCAGCCTGTTTCGTTAAACCGATTTCATTGCGGCATCAAGGGTTTAGGGGCAGAATTTGCCGGAGTTTCTAGCATTGCCCGCCGGTGGTCATGCGACGGGTGGGCTTCCAGCGCCCGGCCGCCGTCAACCGGAATTGTTGCACTGTCACAAATTTCCGGCTCATCGTCCGGGAGTCTCCATCCATGAGCCGTCTGTCATTCCACTGCCTGCCCCCATTGTTCTTCGCCCTGGCCGGCTCACTGACTGCCTCGGGCGCCTTTGCGGTGGACTACCCCATCACCCCAGGCCAGCGCAGCACTGCGCAGCAGGTGGCCCAGGCCGGTGTGCCGCTGTCCGAGCTGTCGCCCAATGCGCCTGACAGCTACACCATCAAGAAGGGCGACACGCTCTGGGACATCTCCAAGCTGTTCCTGAAGAGCCCGTGGCGCTGGCCCGAGCTCTGGGGCATGAACATGGAGCAGATCCACAACCCGCACCTCATCTACCCGGGTCAGGTGCTGTTCCTGGACAAGTCCAATGGCCGCGCGCGGCTGACGCTGGGCCGCCCGGTGGGCAACGAGGAAAAGCTGTCGCCGCGGGTGCGTTCCGAGCCGCTGATCACCGACGCGATCTCCTCGGTGCCCATGCACCTGATCGGCCCGTTCCTGAACGACGCGGTGGTCTTCGAGACCAACCAGTTGGAACTGTCGCCGCAAATCGTTGCCACCCAGGAAGGCCGCGTGCTGCTTTCGCGCGGTGAAACCGCCTATGTCAAGGGTGACGTGGATGCCGCCCGCAACTGGCAGCTGTTCCGCGAACCCAAGCCGCTGACCGATCCAGAAACCGGCGAGATCCTGGGCTTCGAGGCTCGCCATGTCGGCACCGCAGAGCTGATCGCCAAGCCCGATGTGAGCTCGCTCACCAGCGCCGACGAGATCGCGCCATCGGTCTTCCGCATCAACACGCTGCGCGAAGAAGCCAATGTCGGCGACCACCTGGCGCCGCTGCCCCCGCGCGACACCAGCCCGTTTGCACCGCACGCCCCGTCCAATGGCCTGAAGGGCAGGATCATTGCCGTCTATGGGGATGGCCTGAACGCCGGCCAGAACCAGATCGTGTCGCTGAACCGCGGCCTGCGCGATGGCGTCGAGCGCGGCCATGTGCTGGCGCTTTGGCGCGCCGGCACCCGGCGCCCGGACCCGACCGACAAGAGCAAGATGCTGGTGTTGCCCGACGAGCGCCACGGCCTGCTGTTCGTCTTCCGCGTCTTCGAGCGCGTGTCCTACGCGCTGATCCTGCAAGTGCAGGATCCCGTGCACTCTGGCGACAAGTTCACCCAGCCCTGAGCCCGCAACGACAGGCCGCACTGGCCTGCCGCGATGCGCGCGCCCGCAGCGCCGGCTCCGCCGCCATGAGCACCACGAAGCTGCCCGAGGCTGAAGCCCGAGCCTGGCTGCTGCTGGTGCACACGCCGGGCGCTGGCGGTGAATCGGTTCGCCGCC
>NZ_VIDT01000206.1 GCF_006519715.1 Ideonella azotifigens | reverse complement strand
CAATCGTGCCAGCGCCCATGCCCAGCTTGACGGCCGACCAGACGCCGCCGAGGTAGCCCGCCTGCATCAGCAAGCCGGTCACCGCCAGGTGACCCCACTGCGCCCGCCCCTGCGGCCAGTTGGCACCCGAAACGCTGACCCAGATGCCAAAGGCCAGCACCGACAAGGCGTAGCGCCAGGCCAGGAAGCTCAGCGGCGGCGAGTGCGGCATGCCAAAGCGCGCGACGATGAAGCCGGTGCTCCAGATCAGCACGAAGACCCAGGGCATCGCCGCAATCAGGCGAGTGTTCGCAGAAGGTGCGGGAGAGGGCGTGAGGCGCATGCGGAAAGAGCGCCAACGCTGGCGCCCTGCAGGCTCAACGGGCCTTGGCCCGGATCTCCGGCAATGCCTTCTGCAGGTAGTACACCATGGACCAGATCGTCAGCACACAGGCCACCAGGATCAGCACCGTGCCCCAGATGCGCGTGGGCAGCAGGCCGAAGAGTTCGCCGTCATAGAGCAGGAACGGGATGGCGATCATCTGCACCGTCGTCTTCAGCTTGCCCAGCATGTGCACCGCGACGCTGCGCGAAGCGCCAATCTGCGCCATCCACTCGCGCAAGGCAGAAATGGCGATCTCGCGGCCGATGATGACCAGTGCGATCAGCGCATGCACGCGGCCGAGTTCGACCAGCACCAGCAAGGCCGCGCAGACCAGGAACTTGTCGGCCACTGGATCCAGGAAGGCGCCAAACGACGAACTCTGGTTCAGCCTGCGCGCCAGGTAGCCGTCCAGCCAGTCGGTCAGCGCGCACACGATGAACATCACCGTGGCCAGCAGGTTGCGCGTGGGCGCCTCCCACGGCAGGTAGAACACACCGACGATCAGCGGAATGGCCACGATGCGGGCCCATGTCAACAACGTCGGTATCGTGAAAAACATCTGTCGATTCTGCCTGCATTTGGTGCCTGCCGCGGGCGACACACCTCAATCTCGGGATGTCACTGATCCAGCGTGCGCGGCTTGAACTGGCGGTCTTCGTTGAACAGGAAGACTTCGGTGAACTTCCATGGCTTGGGCAGCTTGTGCACGTCGCCATAGGGTGCTGCCTTGTACACCGCATCCATCGCGATCTTCACCGTGTCCCTGGCCTGGCTGGGCTGGCGCAGGACATTGATGTGGACCACCTGGCCATCGGCCTTCAACTCGATCTCCAACACCGGAATGGCCAGCAAGGGTTCGGGCACCGCCCCGTGGTAGATGCGCTCCGGGTTGGCTTCGACCAGCCTGCGCGCGGCCCGCTCGCGGTATTCGTCCCAGTTCCGGGCTGGCGGCAGCGGCACGGAGGGCGAAGCGTTGCCCGCCACCGGCGCGTCCACCGCCTTGCCGCTCCTGGTGGCCTCGGCTGCCTCGGTGCTGGGCACAGGGGCGGGCAGTAGCGTGGTGCAACCGGTCAGCACGCCTGGCAAGCTGGTGACCAGGCCGGCCATCATCGTGACGCTGATGGTGGTGGCCCAGCCGCCGCGCCACGCGCCGGGACTGATGCGCCAGGCCCCGGGATCGGCAACATCGGCCGTGTCGCCAGGCATCTCGTCGTCGTCTTGCGGCTCAATGCAATGCACGGTAGATCTCCTCCGCCAAATCCCTCGAAATGCCTTCGACCGTGACCAGATCGTCGACGCCGGCCTGGGCCACGCCGCGCACCCCGCCAAAGCGCTGCAGCAGCTTCGCACGCTTTTTCGGCCCCACGCCTGGAATGTCTTCCAGCTTGCTGCCGCCGGTCCGAACGCTGGCACGCTTGGCCCGCATGCCGGTGATGGCGAAGCGGTGCGCCTCGTCGCGGATCTGCGCCACCAGCATCAGCGCAGCCGAGTCCGGCGCCAGCGTCAGCTTCTCGCGCCCGTCGGCAAACACCAGCTCTTCCAGCCCAACCTTGCGGCCCTCGCCTTTTTCCACGCCAGCGATCAGCGACAGGTCCAGCCCCAGCGACTGGAAGACCTCGCGTGCCATCGCCACCTGGCCGCGGCCACCGTCCACCAGCACCAGGTCCGGCAGCCGCGTCTTGGCGTCCGGCGGCAGCGGGCCTTCGGCCACCAGCGCGGCCAGCTTCTCGTAGCGGCGCGTCAGCACCTGGCGCATTGCGGCGTAGTCGTCGCCGCCGGTGATGCCTTCGATGTTGAAGCGTCGGTAAAGGCTGTTCTGCATCTTGTGGTCCTCGTAGACCACGCAGGAGGCCTGCGTGGCCTCGCCGGCCGTGTGGCTGATGTCGAAACACTCGACCCGGAACAGCTCCAGGTTGTCGACCGCCAGGTCCAGCGCGTCGACCAACGCCCGCGTGCGTTCGCGCTGCGAGCCCTCTTCGGCCAACAACCGCGCCAGCGCCAGTTCGCCGCCCTTGATCGCCATGTCCAGCCAGATGCGGCGCTGCTCGCGCGGCTGGTGCAGCGCATTGAGCTTGATGCCCGCCTGCGTGCTCAGCGCCTGCAGCAGCGTGCGCTGCACCGGGTGGCTGAGCACCAGCAGCGGCGGCGGCGCAGTGCCCAGGTAGTGCTGCGCCATGAAGGCCTGCAGCACCTGCTGCTCGGCCGTCAGCAATTCCAACGGCTCCACCGGCGCGCTACCTGCCTCGGTATCGTCCGCCGCCGCCTCGACGACTTCCGCCGTGGCCTCGTCGGCCGCCAGCGCGATGGCCTCTTCCACATGCGTCGGGAAAAACGCACGGTCGCCCAGGTGCCGGCCGCCGCGCACCATGGCCAGGTTCACGCAGGCCCGGCCGCCGGCCACCTTGACGGCCAGGATGTCCACGTCCTTGCCGGTGCTGGACAGGCTGCTTTCGTCGACCGACTGCTGGTGCTGCACCTTGGCCAGCGCGGCAATGCGGTTGCGCAACTCGGCCGCGCGTTCGAATTCCAGCATCTCGGCGTGAGCCATCATCTGCGACTGCAGTTCGTCCACCACCTGCTGCTGCTCGCCCAGCAGGAAACGCTCGGCGTCGCGCACGTCGCGGGCATAGTCCTCGTTCGAAACCAGGCCCACGCAAGGCCCGGAGCAGCGCCGGATCTGGTACAGCAGGCAGGGCCGCGAGCGGTTGTTGAAGACCGTGTCTTCGCAGGTGCGCAGCCGGAAGACCTTCTGGATCAGCTGGATGGTCTCCTTGACCGCCCAGGCACTGGGATAAGGGCCGAAATAGCGGTGTTTGCGGTCCACCGCGCCGCGGTAATACGCGACACGCGGGAAGCGCTGCGCCTGCGGCACCAGCCCGCTGTCCGGCCCTCGGGCACCGGTGATCTTCAGGTACGGGTAGCTCTTGTCGTCCCGGAACAGGATGTTGAACTTCGGGTTCAACGCCTTGATCAGGTTGTTTTCCAGCAGCAGCGCCTCGGCCTCGCTGCGCACCACCGTGGTCTCCATGCGCACGATGCGCGAGACCATCAGCCCGATGCGTGTGCCGCCATGGTCCTTCTGGAAATACGAGGACACGCGGCGCTTCAGGTCGCGTGCCTTGCCCACATACAGCACGCCGCCGTGGGCGTCGAAATAGCGGTACACGCCGGGCAAGCCAGGCAGCGCCGCCACTTCGAGCAGCAAGCGGGCGCGCTGCTCCGCTGCATCGACGGGAGATGGCGGCGCTGGCAGCGCGACTGGTGGCAGATCGGCTGCGCCTGGAACGGAAGGGTCGGAATCCTGGGACGTCATGGGTGGCGAAGGCTAGGCTGCGCATTGTGCCGTTCACTGCGTGGTGGACCTGGCAGGCCCTGCCGATAATGCGCCGCATGCCGCGATGGGATTGGGACCTGCTCTGCCGCGTGATCGACAACCATGGCGACCTGGGGGTGTGCTGGCGGCTGGCGCGCGACCTGGTCGCCCGCGGCCACCACGTGCGGCTGTGGCTGGACGACGAACGCGCACTGCGCTGGATGGCACCCGACGGTCCGCCGCCCGGCTTGCAGGTCCTGCCCTGGCCGACGGGTGAGCACCTGCCGGCACTGTTCGACGGCTCGCCGGGCGATGTCGTCGTCGAAGCCTTCGGCTGCGACCCGCCGCCTGCCTTGAAAGACCGCATCGCCCAGGCCGCGGCCGCTGGCCGGGCGCCCGTCTGGATCAACCTCGAATACCTCAGCGCCGAAGCCTATGTCGAGCGCTCGCACCGGCTGCGCTCACCGCAGCGCCTGGCTGATGACCTGTGGCTGGACAAATGGTTTTTCTACCCGGGCTTCACCGCGGCGACCGGTGGGCTGCTGCGTGAACCCGGCCTGGACGCCGAGCAGGCACGATTCGACGCCGCAACCTGGCTGGCCGCACACGGCATTGCGCCGCGACCGGATGAGCGCCTGGTCAGCCTGTTCTGCTACGAGAACCCGCAACTGCAGCCCTTGCTCACCCGCCTGGCCGAACAGCCCACGCTGCTGCTGACGGCGCCCGGCCCCGCGACCGAAGGCTGCGATGGCCTGGTGCTGCCGGCCAACCTGCGCTGGCAGCCCCTGCCCTGGCTCAGCCAGCCCGAATACGACCGGCTGCTGTGGGCCGGCGACCTGAACCTGGTGCGCGGCGAAGATTCCTTCGTGCGCGCCCAATGGGCCGGCCGGCCCTTCCTGTGGCAGATCTACCCGCAGGACGACGGCGTGCATGCCGGCAAGCTGGCCGCCTTCCTGGACCAGCATCTGGCTGCAGCGCCCGAAGCGCTGGCCACCCAGGTGCGGCAGGCCATGTGGGCCTGGAACGGTCTGGCGCCGGCAGGGCCTTTTCCTGCACTCCCAACACTGCCGGACTGGCAGGCAGGAGTGCTGCATTGGCGTGCACATTTGTTCGGCCAGCCCCCTCTTGTCGAGCAGCTGCTCGATTTCGTCGCCGGAAAGCGTTAAAATTCAAGGCTTTGCGGAAATCAGCCCGGCGGCCTGGATTTCCGACAACCCTAACTCTCACGCGGCGCCGCAGGCCCTGCGATGCCCTGTGGATCGGGAATGGCTGGCAAGCTTCAGACGCTTCAGCACCCCGGCTTTGCAGGCATGGCGCGCACCCGATGCATTTGGGTGCCCTGTGCAGCGTGGCGCCGCCCTTACTGGAATATCACCATGAAACTCGCTCAGGAAATCCGCGCCGGCAACGTCATCATGCAGGGCAAGGACCCGATGGTCGTGCTCAAGACTGAATACAGCCGCGGTGGCCGCGGTGCTGCCACCGTGCGCATCAAGATGAAGAGCCTGCTCAGCGGCTTCGGCGCTGAAACCGTCTTCAAGGCCGACGACAAGATGGACCAGATCGTCCTCGACAAGAAGGACTGCACCTACTCCTACTTCGCCGAGCCGATGTACGTCTTCATGGACGACGAGTACAACCAGTTCGAAGTCGAAGCCGAGAACATGGGCGACGCGATCTCGTACCTGGAAGACGGCATGACCGTCGAAGTGGTGTTCTACGACGGCAAGGCCATCTCGGTCGAAATGCCCACCAGCGTGGTGCGCGAGATCGAAACCGAGCCGGCCGTCAAGGGCGACACTTCGGGCAAGGTCATGAAGCCGGCCAAGATCGTCGGCACCGGTTTCGAGATCGCCGTGCCGCTGTTCGTGGAAAACGGCGACAAGATCGAAATCGACACCCGCACCCACGAATACCGCAAGCGCGTCTGATCCTCTTTCGGATTCAACGGCATCATCAGGGCACCTTCGGGTGCCCTTTGTCTTGGTGCCCCCGCTTCTAGCCTTCTCGCTGTCACCCATGAACGCTGCGAACCGCGCGAGTTGCACCCTGTGCCTGATCGCGAAAAACGAAGGGCGCTACCTGCTCGAATGGGTGGCCTATCACCGGCTGCTGGGCTTTGACCGGATCGTCATCTACGACAACGACAGCGATGACGACACCGCAGCGCTGCTCGCACCGCTGCAGCAGCACGGCCTGCTGGAAAGGCGCCTGTGGTCGCTGGGTGCCACTGAATCGCCGCAGACCACCGCCTATGCAGATGCGCTGTCCCGGTCCGAAACCGACTGGATGCTGTTCATCGATGCCGATGAGTTCCTGGTGCTGCATCAGCACGAAACCGTGGCTGAATTCCTTGCCGATCACCATGCCGACCTGGGCATAGGCGTGGTCGTCGTCAACTGGCGGCTGTTCGGTGACAACGGTCTCGCGATCTACGACCCCCGCCCGGTGACTGAACGCTTCCAGATGGCCGCGGCCGACGATTTCCCGGTCCAGCACCATGTGAAAAGCTTTGTGCGCGTGGCGGCCGCGCTGCCGCCCGCGCAGATCCACCTGTGGCGCACGCGAGGCCGGGTGGTGCATGCCTCCGGGCTGCCGATGGAGACGATGGAGATGCCGGGGCGTTCGCGGCGCATCGAATTTTCGGTGGCCCAGCTGAACCACTACTACGGCAAGACGCTGGAGGAATACCAGCACAAGGCCGCGCGCGGCCGTGGCGGCATCGGCCAGAACAAGCCGGAGATCAAGTACCACTACGCCGAAAACAAGTTCCGCGCGCACAACCAGAACCGCCAGCGCGAGCTCAGCCTGCAACGCCGCCAGCCCTTGCTGCAACAGGAGATCGCGCGTCTGGCACAGCTGGTGCAGGCAGGCACTGACAAAACGCCGCAAACCTGAGCCACCAACCGCCGAGCCGGATCCCCGCGATCATGCCGGCGCCTTCTCGGGTGCTTTTTCTTGTCCAACCCGTTGCCCATGGCCTTCGATTTCGATCACGCCGTCACCGCCCCGTTTCGCATGCAACCCGGCCTGCGCCGCCTAGCGCCCGGCGCGCGGCAGTTCAGCCCCAACCGCTCCGGCACGCATCACCTGGCGGCCAAGCTGCGCGTGCTGAGCAGCACGCCGTTGGCAGCATTGATGCAGATCGAGGGCTTCGATTCCGGCCCGGCGCTGGCAGCCGTGGTGGCGCAGCTCGCCGCGGAGCATCCGGACGCGTTCACGGCGCTGCCAGACGGTGGACTTCAGGCGCGCTGGCTGGGTGTGGCGGTGAATGGCCAGGGGGATTTGCTGCCGCCGACAGACACGTCGTCGCCTGAAGTCCACCCGTGCCTGCAAGCCTTGTCTGCTGAATGGCGCCTGGCCGGGCTGCTTGCACTGGCACTGGAAGAAGACCTGGCCATCGTCGACGGCAGCTGCGCCGCCCTGCCCTGGCTGGCCGTGGCCCTGCCTTCGCACTGGGCGCCGGCCGACAAGCTGGGCAGGCACTTCGCCGAGGTGCATGCGCCGGTGGCTGACAACCGGGTGCTGGTGGCCGCCGGCGAGCACCTGCTGCGCATGGTCTGCGGTCCGGAGCGTTGGGAGCGTTTCGTCTGGAACATCACGCCGCACGCCCTGCTGGACCAGCACCCCGGCCGCCTGGTCGCAGCGCAGGCCGCAGGCGAGACGCCCGCCGGCTGGCCCGAGCACGCAGATGCAGACCAACTCGCCGCCATGGCCTGGTTCCGCACCGAACGCCAGACCTTCCTGCCACTGCCCGACTTGCAGCAAGCCGTGTTCACCATCCACGTGCAGACCCATCCGCTCTGCGAAGCGGTGGCCGATCCCCGCAAAGCTGCGCTGCTGCGCGCTGCCATCGCGACCATGAGCCCTGCCGTGCTGGCCTACCGCGGGCTGGCGAGTGCCCAGGCCCGCCTGCTGGCCTTCTGCGACAAGCAAGCCGCCGAGCCGTGAAGACCGAGCCACTGCAGCAGGCGCACATCGTCTTCAACGACCCTGCACACCCGGGCCAGGCCTACGCGCCCGACTTCGGCGACGCCTACCATGCGCGCCTTGGCGCCTGGCAGCAGGCGCGCCATGTCTTCCTGGCAGGCAACGACCTGCCGGCGCGCTGGCAGCGCCGCACGCGCTTCGTGATCCTCGAAACCGGCTTCGGCCTGGGCAACAACTTCCTCGCCACCTGGGCCGCGTGGCGCGAAGATCCGGCGCGCTGCGACCAGCTGGTCTTCCTCTCGGTCGAGAAACACCCGGCCCGGCGCGAAGACCTGGCCCAGGCGCACGCCGCCTGCCCGCAGCCCGCACTGGCCGCCGAACTGCTGGCCCAATGGCCACCCGCCACGCCGGACATGCACACGCTGAGCTTCGAGCAAGGCCGGGTGCAACTGCTGCTGGCCCTGGGCGACGTGGCGACCTGGATGTCCGAATGGGTGGCGCTGGTCGATGCGTTCTACCTCGACGGCTTTTCGCCCGCCAACAACCCCGCGATGTGGGAGCCGGCGCTGTGGCGTCAGTGCAGCCGCCTGGGCACGGCCGACACCACGCTCGCCACCTGGACCTGGGCTCGCCCGGTTCGCGACGGCCTGTCCGCCGCCGGCTTCGTGCCGG
>NZ_VIDT01000205.1 GCF_006519715.1 Ideonella azotifigens | reverse complement strand
GAGTGCCAGCAGCGCCACCTTGAGCTGGTAGCGCCGGGGCGCGGCCGCGCTCTCGGCCTCCAGCCGAGCGACCATGCGCTCGAAACGTTCGATTTCCATCTTTCCTCCCTCATGCCAAGCTTCTTGGACCCTCTTTGAACTTGCGGTTTTCCGCTTTGGCTGCATTTTGTGACGAGGCCTGCCTGCCGCACAACCTGGGCAGCCCGCGCCCCAGGGCCACGGGCTTGCCCAGGCCGCAAGGCCGGCCCTCGCCACCTATAATCGAAAGCTTCGCCAGACTCGGCGTGACCCTCGAGAAAAGACCCGGATGAAAGCCGCAGAGATCCGCCAGACCTTCCTGAAGTTCTTCGAGTCCAAGGGCCACACCATCGTGGCCTCGTCGCCCGTGGTGCCCGGAGACGACCCGACGCTGTTGTTCACCAACGCGGGCATGAACCAGTTCAAGGACGTGTTCCTGGGCTTCGACAAGCGCGCCTACACCCGTGCCACGACCAGCCAGAAGTGCATCCGCGCCGGCGGCAAGCACAACGACCTGGACAACGTCGGCTACACCGCGCGCCACCACACCTTCTTCGAGATGCTGGGCAACTTCAGCTTCGGGGATTACTTCAAGCACGATGCCATCCAGTACGCCTGGGAGCTGCTGACGACCAAGTTCATGCTGCCGGCCGAGAAGCTGTGGGTCACCGTCTACGCCGAAGACGACGAGGCCTATGACATCTGGCACAAGGTGGTGGGCGTGCCGGCCGAACGCATCATCCGCATCGGCGACAACAAGGGCGGCCGCTACGCCTCCGACAATTTCTGGATGATGGGCGACACGGGCCCCTGCGGCCCCTGCACCGAGATCTTCTACGACCACGGCCCGGAAATCGCCGGCGGCCCCCCGGGCAGCCCGGACGAAGACGGCGACCGCTACATCGAGATCTGGAACAACGTCTTCATGCAGTTCAACCGCACCGAAGACGGTGTGATGCACAAGCTGCCCAAGCCCTCGGTGGACACCGGCATGGGCCTGGAGCGCCTGGCTGCGGTGCTGCAGCATGTGCATTCGAACTACGAGATCGACACCTTCGTTGCGCTGCTGGCTGCCGCGAAGGCCGCCGTTGACGGTGCCGGGGCTGGTGACTGCGACAAGGACAGCGCCTCGCTGAAGGTCATCGCCGACCACATCCGCGCCTGCTCCTTCACCATCGTGGACGGCGTGATCCCCGGCAACGAAGGCCGCGGCTACGTGCTGCGCCGCATTGCCCGCCGCGCCATCCGCCACGGCTACAAGCTGGGCGCGCGCACCCCGTTCTTCCACAAGATCCTGCCCGAGCTGGTCAACCAGATGGGCGACGCCTACCCCGAGCTGCGCCAGGGCGAAGCGCGGGTCACGGCCGTGCTGAAGCAGGAAGAAGAGCGCTTCTTCCAGACCATCGAGCGCGGCATGGAGATCCTCGAGGCCGCACTGGCCACGGGCACCAAGGTCATCGACGGCGAAACCGCCTTCAAGCTGCATGACACCTTCGGCTTCCCGGTCGACCTGACGGCCGACGTCTGCCGCGAGCGTGGCGTGACGGTGGACCAGGCCGGCTTCGACGCCGCAATGGCGCGCCAGCGCGAGCAGGCCCGTGCAGCAGGCAAGTTCAAGATGGCCGCGGGCCTGGCCTACACCGGCTCGCCCACCACCTTTCACGGCTACGACGAGCTGCTGCGCGAAGCCTCGCGCGTGGTCCAGGTCTATGTGGACGGCAGCCCGGTGGACGTGGCCCGCGCCGGTGACGACGCCGTCATCGTGCTGGACCACACGCCGTTCTACGCCGAGTCCGGCGGCCAGGTGGGCGACACCGGCGAGCTGCGCAACGCCAGCACCCGCGTGGTCGTCGAAGACACGATGAAGATCCAGGCCGACGTGTTCGGCCACCACGGCCGCGTGCTCGAAGGCGAAGTCAAGGTGGGCGACACCTTCACCGCCCGCGTCAACGCCGAGCACCGCGCCCGCACCGTGCGCAACCACAGCGCCACCCACCTGATGCACAAGGCCTTGCGCGAAGTGCTGGGCACGCACGTGCAGCAGAAGGGCTCGCTGGTCAACGCCGAGCGCACCCGCTTCGACTTCGCGCACACCTCGCCGATGACCGAAGCGCAGATCAAGGAAGTTGAAGCCAAGGTCAACGCCGAGATCCTGGCCAACGCTGCGGCGCAAGCCGAAGTGATGGCGCTGGACGACGCGCAGAAAAGCGGCGCGATGATGCTGTTTGGCGAGAAATACGGCGACACCGTGCGCGTGCTGAGCATCGGCAGCTCGAAGGAACTCTGCGGCGGCACCCACGTGCAGCGCACAGGGGACATCGGCCTGTTCAAGATCGTCAGCGAAAGCGGCGTGGCCGCCGGCATCCGCCGCGTCGAAGCCGTCACCGGTGCCAACGCGCTGGCCTACCTGCAAAGCCTGGAGCACACGGTCAACGAAGTGGCCGCCTCGCTGAAGGCCGCACCGGCTGAGCTGAGCAGCCGCATCGGCAGCCTGCAGGACCAGCTGCGCGCCCTCGAAAAGGAAGTCGCCTCGCTGAAGGGCAAACTCGCCTCCAGCCAGGGCGACGAACTGGTCGCCCAAGCCGTCGACGTCAAGGGCATCAAGGTCCTTGCCGCCACCCTGCAAGGCGCAGACGCCGCAACGCTGCGCGCCACCATGGACCAGCTGAAAAACAAGCTGAAGACCGCCGCCATCGTGCTGGCCGCAGTCGACGGCGGCAAGGTCCAGATCGCCGCAGGCGTCACCGCAGACACCATCTCCAAGCTCAAGGCCGGCGAACTGGTGAACTTCGTGGCCCAGCAAGTGGGCGGCAAGGGCGGCGGCAAGCCGGACATGGCGATGGCTGGGGGGACCGACGCTGCGGCGCTGCCGGCGGCGCTGGCGGGCGTGCAAGCCTGGGTGTCCGAGCGTCTCTGACACTGCGCTGCCCGCCTCATTCAAAAACCCGCTTCGGCGGGTTTTTGTTTTTGGGGCGCGGTGTGTCTGCGAGCCAGCGTGCTACCCAACGCAACCCGGTTTTCCCTCGTGGGGTACGGCGTAGCGAAGTTGCTGCATCCATCCGGGAAAGGTTGACGAAATGGCGCCGCCTGCATCCAATGAGACCGGACGAGGACTGCTCCTTTCGCCGGAAATTTCGCAATGAATGACACGGGTCCAGCCGCTGGAAAAATCAATGCCGACGCTAACTTGCGGCCACTTGAGATCCCATTTTTATGGAGACAGGTAGGTCTTACGCAGCAAAGCGGTCGCCCGATAAAGAAGTAGGGCACTCAACGTGCTCCGTCCTTTGCCGCGTCAACCCGAGCGACCACAAACACCTCCTGAGAGTCACATGAATACTCACCGCGCAAGACGCCTCCTCGAAGTGTTAGCTCGCCGACTAGACTATCGAGACTCGCACCTGTATCCTTTCTTTGCTGACTATACGGACGGCAAGGTGTTGGCCGATGCGCGGAAGTTCCTCCGAGATCAACTACTAATGCTGCTCTCTATCGTGACAAAGTCCGCTCTCCGAGACGATGCTGACCTTCTCCGTGCTAATGTACTTTCTTGCCATCGAAGCCTCGTCTCCTACGCCGAACTGCTCGCTCGATTCTTTCCCAAGGAATGCGAGGAGGCTCGTCGACTCAATGCCCCATTCGATGAGACACCCTACAGGCAAGCATTCGACAGGATGGCCGGCGATCCGCTTGGCCTCGATGCGCGTGCACTTGATACGCGCGGAGAAATTCCGGAACGAAACCAGCACCCCGTCCACTTCATTGAGATATTTCGCCAAGCGCAAATGGCCTTCGACCAAGTCGCTATTGAACTTAATATAGATATCAAGAATAAGAATATTGCAGATGAACTGGTCCGATCAATAGTCTTCAAGCCGGAATACAAACAAGCGGGGATGGCTCTACTAGCCTATTTTGGAACGATAGTTGAAAAGAAGTATCCAACTCTCGACGTTCGAATTCGCATCGAACAGGAGGGCGATAGGGTTTCCCTCATAATCGAGACCCCATCAGGCGAAATAGAGAAGATTGAACGGGAACTTGGCCAATATGCCTTGGTTGTCTCCGGCGATCTGTCCGTTGACGAATACATGCCAGATGCCAGAGACGCTATGGCACTTCGACATAAGCTGGAACTTTCACGCTTGGAGGTTCAGCAGACGCGAGACTTGCTTTATATCGAGAGAAAGGGCCTCGGCGACCGAATCGCCTCCCTCGAGGGAGAAATTGGCTTTATGCGGCGCCTGCTCGACAAGACGCAGTATGAGTCCGGACAAACGGCGGAGGCACTGCGGAACATTGCTATGTCGTTGACCGGCGACAATCGCGAGATGATGAGAGTTATCGCCGACTCTTTCGAAACGAGTGATCAGCCATCTGTCGATAAACTCGTGGAGCAGTTGAACCCACTGCTACAGAGTCAGCCATCACTGGCCAACACCCTCAAGGAACTCTTTGTGAAAGGGTCTATTCAGGGTGCTGCAGGGAACTACTTGTACGCCGCGTTGATGACACTGCAGAAGATGGCCTAGCGGACTGCTGAAATACCAAGGCGGTCTCAAGTCTGGATCTCGGGGTCACCCATTAGCCGCCTCCGTCAATGGGGACGAGCAGATTTCTGCGGTCGTCCCCCGCATTTTTCCCTCCAAAGCCTGCATTCCCAGCCGTTGAGGTCACTGCACACTTGGTTCTCGGAGATTGGTTGCGCCGCTGCGCACCAGTCACCCATCAGGATCAAGGCTCGGGCGCTTTGCGGCGACTGGCCCCTGGCTGCGTTCGCAGCCCCAGAAAACCCCTCTGTTCCCCACCGCGTCCAATCCACGCAGCCAGTCGAGCCGGCCGCACAGGTCTGTGGCTTCGCACGGGTGCGATCCAGCCCCTTGTGGCTCACGGTACGGGCGCAACGAACTCTTTGCTTGGGTGGGATCGGCGCTGGCGGACACGTCGAAAGGCTTGCCGTCTTTCATGACGTGGTAGCAGGCTCGCGCTAGCTCGCGCGCCACTGCCTTGATGGCGACCACCGACAGGCTGCTGCACTTCTTCCGCTACCAGCGTTATGCTCAACAGCCCGCCATTGCTGCGCGCGGTCATCTGTCTTCGGCCCCTCAGCTTCAACGTAGACAACACAGGAGAATGTCGTGTCAGTTTCCGTAGCGTCGCAATCAGATCTTGAGTTCACGCGCGCATTCGAGGGCGGTGAAATACCAGCCAGCGAGTTCAATCACCTCGCTCACCTGCGCATGGCCTATGTCTATCTTTGTCGAGGCGATTTGAATTACGCCGAGCAGAAGATGCGTGAGGCGCTCCTGGCATTCCTCGATGCCAATGAAATTCCTCGTGAGAAGTTTCACGAGACACTCACCCGCGCATGGATCATGGCGGTCTCTCATTTCATGAGCCGAAGAGACGCTAGCGCCTTCTCAGAATTCATCGCACACAGCCAAGCACTTCTGGACACGAAGGTCATGCTGACTCATTACTCCGCTGCTGCATTGTTCTCTGAGCGCGCTCGCACGGCGTTTGTCGAGCCCGATCTCGAAGCAATTCCCTGCTGAGCAACGCTGTGTTGCCAAACCCTTCTGCAGGGAGTTCCCACAAGCGGGCCAACCCTCACATCGAACGCTGGGCCTCATGATTTCTGTCGATCTCCAAGGCCAGCGATTCCAGGTTCGTGCCGCTGCCATCGTCCTTCATGCCGGATACGTGCTGCTCCATCGAGCGCCAGGCGACGAATACTGGGCTCTCCCGGGTGGCCGGGTGGAAGTGGGCGAGGAGGCATCAGCTACCATCGTCCGAGAGATGAAGGAAGAGCTCGGGGAGGATGTTGAATGCGGCCAACTTCTCCACATAGCAGAGAATTTCTTTGATCTTGCAGGGCGCCGCAACCACGAAATCGGTTTTTATTTCCTCGTATCACTTGCCGAAACCTCAGGTCACCTCGACAAGGCTCGAACCTACTGTGGCTTGGAGAGCCACCTGAATCTGGAATTTCGCTGGTTCGCGCTTGAAGATCTGGCTGCGATCAATCTACGCCCCACTTTTCTCCAGGCTTCTCTCACCGCCAATCCGCTGGTCTTCTCGCATGCCGTTCAGCGAGAGTATGAATGAGGGATGAAACTTCCTTGAAGTTCAGGATGACCGGACTCACCCACGCCATGCTCGGCAAAAACGTTCTTGGCGAGATCAATGCCCACGGCCAGAATCGTCATGGACTTCCCTGTGCTGGTCAAGTTGACGAAATGGTGCGGCCTGCATCTAATGGGACAGGATGAGGATTGCGCCTTTCACCGGAGATCTGGCAATGAATACGACGGGGCATCGCGCGGTGTGCTTGCTCGCGGGCGTGGCCGCGATGCTGTGCGCCGCCAGCGTCAAGGCAGAAGATTCGCCGTCGTGGCAGGTGGTCGGCGTGCAGGGCCTGGTTCAAGTCGTGATCGTTCCCAAAGAGCAGGCGAGAGATTTCTCGGCTTACCAGGTTCAGTTGGCCAAGTTGTGTCCACCTGAGCGCACCTGCTTCGTCAACTTCTACGAAAACACGTCGGCGGTCAAAGCCGAGTTGCCACTCCCTGACGCCATCGCCAATCAGCCCGCAGCCAGGTTCCGCCGTTCCATGAAGAATGGCGCTGAGTTGTTCCAGTGGAGTTGTCGTGTGGCCGAGAACCCCAATGATGCGCAGTGCTTCTAGCTCCGCCACATTGCGGGCTGAGCCTTTCGTTCAGGGGAACCCGCCTTCGGCAGGCCTGTTGCGCCGAACTGAACTCCTGAGACAAGCATCACCCGGCGGTCACGAATTCGAACTCTGCAATTGCAAGTCGCACGATTGAGGCCTGGGCGGGATCAGCCAGCCGGCCACAGTGCGGCCAGCGCCAGAGGGCAGGGCGGAGGGGCCAGCTTCTGGCTTGGCTGGCAGGGCACCGTCCATGTGGTGCGGGTCAGGCAGGCAGCGGCGGCGCGCTGGCACAGGGCTTGTCGCGCCGCCACGGCGGCCACGATGGCCGGTGGCACCAGCTGCAGCTTCAGGGCGTAGGCCGTGCGCAGCATGAGCGCCGGTTCGGTGGTGGCCAGGTAGCCGTGTGCCTCGGCGGGGTCGTCAAACGTGGCTTCCGAGCAGAAGTAGCGCTGCCGGGTTTCGTCCCAGATCACGATGTCCCACAGGGGCATTGGATAGTCGCCAGGTTCTTGGCCGTGCAGGTCGCGGAGGTAGCAAGGGTGTGGCATGGAACAGCTCGGATGGAGGCATCGCGTCCCCCTGCAGCCGGCTCGCTTTTCAGCGGTGCCCTGGAAGCCGTAGGTGGCAATCGATGCGGACCTTCTTGAGTACCCGCAGGCGCGCCGACGGTTGCCGTGGCGCGCGTAAAGGGAAGTAGCAACATCCGATCAGCGCCGATCCGTCGTGCCATGTCGGAACGATGTGTGACCGTCGGGCGTCGCAGCTTGCTAGGCTTCCGAATATGCCTCGCGTAGACCCAGGTGCATCGCGAAAGGTGCGAAGTCTCTGTCGGAGTGCAGGAGAGTCAGACCATCCTCGATGCACCGCGTTGCGATCAAGGTGTCGATGGTCTTTCGGGTGGTGATGCCTTTTGCCCGAAGAGTGCGGTAGTTTTCTGCCGCCTTCAAAGCCAGGTCGTATCCGCAGAGGTCGAGACGGGTAAAGGCATCGAAGATATCCTTGACCCGTTTGAACTCTTTGTCGTCGCGAATACCTTGCAGAACTTCACCTGCGATCAAATCTCCGACTGCGATTCGGGTTCGCCCAAGCAAGGAGTCGAGTAAGGCAACCTGCGGCGTGTCTGTCGAACGGAAGTAGTCGATCCAAACGCTGGAGTCGACAAGAATCACTTGTCGGTTCTCATCGCGTTGAGGTCACCTTCCCAGGTGATTTTCCCGCGCAGTTCCCGGGCTTTCTCTTGAGCACGAAGGTCAAGCAGAGTCCGCAGCCCAAGCTCAACCGCTTCCTTTTTGGTCTTTGCACCAGTCGCAAGGAGCGCGTCTTTCATGAGCTTGTCGTCGATCTCGATGTTCGTGCGCACGATGTGTACCTTTCGGGTTCCTGGTACACAGGATATCACTGCCGGCGTGCGCAAGGTTTGAGCGCGCAAGGGCGCGTCACGCCTCGGCGCGCGCCCAGGCCACCAGCCGCTCGGCAGACAGCGCCGCACCGTCGGCCTCGTCTTGCTGCAGCAGGGCTGAGAAGGCCTGCAGATCGGCGGCCGCACAGTGCGCCAGGATCGGCCGCAGCACGGCCGCCGGCCACACAAAGACCGCGCAGTC
>NZ_VIDT01000204.1 GCF_006519715.1 Ideonella azotifigens | reverse complement strand
CTGGCGCGGCACGATGGCGCGGCGGATGGCGGTGCACTTCTGGCCGGCCTTGGTGGTCATTTCGTTGGCCACTTCGCGCACGAAGAGCTCGAACTCCTCGTCGTCCGGCGTCACGTCGGGCGCGAGGATGGCGCAGTTCAGCGAATCGGCCTCGGCGTTGAAGGGCACCGATTGGCGGATCAGGTTCGGGTGCACGCGCAGCTTGGCGGCGGTGTCGGCCGAGCCGGTGAAGGTCACCATGTCCTGGCCGGCCAGGCGGTCCAGCAGGTCCCCGGTGCTGCCGATCACCAGTTGCAGGCTGCCTTCGGGCAGCAGGCCGCTGGCGTGCATCAGCCGCACAGTGGCTTCGGTCAAATAGCTGGTGGCGGTGGCCGGTTTGACGATGCACGGCATGCCGGCCAGGAAGCTGGGCGCGAACTTTTCCAGCATGCCCCAGACCGGGAAGTTGAAGGCATTGATGTGCACCGCCACGCCGCCGCGTGGCACCAGGATGTGGGTGCCGGCAAAGCCGCCTTTTTTGCCCAGCGGAATCACCGGGCCCTCGTGGAGCACATTGCCCGAGGGCAGGCCGTTGGCACCCAGGCTGGCGTAGGCGTACAGCGTGCCGGAGCCGCCTTCGATGTCGACCCAGCTGTCCTTGCGTGTGGCGCCGGTGTGGCGCGAGATTTCGTACAGCGTTTCCTTGTGCTCGTTGAGGTAGGCGCCCAGCGCCTTCAGCCGCGCGGCACGCTGCTGGAAGTCCAGCTTCAGCAGCGCGGCCACGCCAGGGCCTCGGGCGTGCGTGACGGCCTCGCCGAAGTCCAGGCTTTCGGCATGTGTGCCGGCCACAGGTTGGCCGTTGATGGCGCTCAGCAGCGACTGCGATGCCTGCTGGCCGATCCAGCGGCCGCCGATGAAACTTTGAAGAACAGGGGTTGTCATGTCGAGGCTCCGGTCAAGCGCGTTCAATGGCGATGGCGATGCCCTGGCCGACGCCGATGCACATGGTGGCAATCGCGCGGCGGCCGGCGGTGCGCTCCAGCTGGCGCAGTGCGGTCAGCACCAGGCGTGCACCGGAGGCACCCAGCGGGTGGCCGATGGCGATGGCACCGCCGTTCGGGTTGACCTTGGCCGAGTCGTCGGGCAGGCCGAGTTCGCGCATCACCGCCAGACCTTGCGCGGCAAAGGCTTCGTTGAGCTCGATGGTGTCGACCTCGTCCAGCGTCCAGCCCAGGTGGGCCAGCAGCTTCTTCGTGGCCGGCGCCGGGCCCATGCCCATGATGCGTGGCGGCACGCCCGCGGCCATCATCGCCAGCACACGGCCGCGCGGCTTCAGCTTGTAGCGCTTCACGGCCTCGTCGGAGGCCAGCAGCAGCGCCACCGCGCCATCGTTCACGCCCGAGGCATTGCCGGCGGTGACGCTGCCGTCTGGCCGCACTACGCCCTTCAGGCGGTTCAGCTGCTCCAGCGTGGTGTCGGGGCGCGGGTGTTCGTCGGTGGTGATGCTGATCGGCTCGCCATTGCCCTTGGCTGATGTTTTGGATGAAGGAATGACCACCGGCACGATCTCGCCGTCGAAGAAGCCGGCCCGGCGTGCGGCCTCGGTGCGCTGCTGCGAGGTCCAGGCGAACTGATCCTGGTCGGCGCGCGAGACCTTGTAGTCGGTGGCGACGTTTTCTGCCGTCTCGGGCATCGAGTCGATGCCGTGCGAGGCTTTCATCTTCGCGTTGACGAAGCGCCAGCCGATGGTGGTGTCCTCGACCTTGGCGCTGCGCGAAAACGCGTTGTCGGCCTTGCCCATCACGAAGGGCGCGCGCGTCATGCTCTCCACACCGCCGGCTATGACCAGGTCCGCATCGCCCGCGACGATGGCGCGCGCCGCGCTGCCCACCGCGTCCAGCCCGGAGCCGCACAGGCGGTTGATGGTGCTGCCCGGCACGTCCACCGGCAGGCCCGCCAGCAGCGCAACCATGCGGGCCACGTTGCGGTTGTCCTCGCCGGCCTGGTTGGCGCAGCCGTAGAGCACGTCGTCCACCGCCGCCCAGTCCACGCCGGGGTTGCGGTCCATCAAGGCCTTGATGGGCACGGCGCCGAGGTCGTCGGTGCGCACGCCCGCCAGGCTGCCGCCGTAACGGCCGAAGGGGGTGCGCACGCCGTCGATGATCCAGGCGTGGCGAGGCGAGGGGGTCATGGGTTCAGTCTCCGTTGGATGTCTTGGGATCGGGTGGCGGCTCGGCCGGCAGCGGCGGGCGCACCGCGCCGATGCCGCCGAAAAACAGGTCCGTGACGACGGGGGCCATCGCGGCGTAGGTCAGCGCGCCATCCGGGCGCAGCCAGGTGAACATCCAATTGATCATGCCGAACAGCAGCATGGTCAACGGCTTGCTCATGCCGCCCTCGGCCAGCCGCGGACGCATCTGGCGGATGGCCCGCGCAAAGCCTTCCACCACCTGGCGTTCCTTGTTCAGCACCCGTTCGCGGTCGGCTGGTTCGAGGATGCCCACGTCCTCGGTCAGCACCCGGTGCGCATGCTGGGCGCTGCCGTATTCCTCGACGAAGCGGTGGATCAACTCGCGCAGCCGCGGCTCTGGCAACAGGTCGGCTGCTTCGACCTCCTGCACCAGCTCCTGCAGCCGTGCCACATGGCCTTCGGCAATCTCGACCAGCAGCGCGTACTTGTCGCGGAAGTAGTGGTAGACCGCGGGCTTGGACAGGCCGCAGGCCTGCGCGACCTGGTTCATCGAAGTGCCCGGGTAGCCCTGCTGGGCAAACAGCTCGGCCGCACGCGCCAGGATGGCGTCGCGCTGGTTGTCGTATCCGGGAGAACGTCCGCGGGCCACGGCTTTCCTTGTCAGTGAGGGGAAGCCGGATTCTCAGCGTTCATCGAAGGAGAGCACCACGCGCTCGGTCAGCGGGTGCGACTGACAGGTCAGCACAAAGCCGGCCTCGACCTCGTGCTTCTCCAGCGCGAAGTTGCGGTCCATGCGCACCTGGCCTTCGAGCAGCTTGGCGCGGCAGGTGCAGCACACACCGGACTTGCACGAGAACGGCACTTCCAGGCCGGCTGCAGCCGCGGCGTCCAGGATGCTGGGGTCGCTCTTGCGGAACGAGATCTCGCGCTCCAGCCCGTCACGGATGATGATGACGCGGGCGCTTTCGGCGTCGCCAGGCTGCGGCAGGTGCACCTGCGCGGCGCGCTCGGCATCCGGCACGCCGAAGCGCTCGATGTGGATCTGGTCGTCCGACAGGCCAGCGGCTCGCAACGCGGCCTCGGCTTCGTCGTTCACCCCAAACGGGCCGCAGACGAAGGCGTGGTCGATGCCTGCGGGGTTCACCAGCGTGCGGAAGAACTCGGCCAGCTTGTTGCGGTCCAGCCGGCCACCGTTCAGCGGCGTGTCCATTACTTCGCGCGAGAAGACGTGGTGCAGCACCAGCCGCGTCAGGTAGCGGTTCTTCAGGTCCTCGAGTTCTTCCTTGAACATCGTGGACTTCTGCTGCCGGTTGCCGTAGATCAGCGTGAAGCGGGCCTTGGGTTGCTCGGCCAGCACCGTCTTCATGATGGACAGGATGGGCGTGATGCCGCTGCCGCCGGCAATGCCGAGGTAGTGGCGCGCTGGCGCGTCAGCCGCCGGCAGCGCAGGCACCGTGAAATGCCCCTGCGGCGGAATGACCTGCAGCAGGTCGCCCGGCTTTAGGTGTTCGTTGACCCAGGTGGAGAACACGCCGCCCGGCACCTTGCGCACGCCCACGCGCAGCTCGTCGCCGCTGGCCGAGCAAATCGAGTATGAGCGCCGCAGGTCCACGCCGTCGACTTCGGTGCGCAGCGTCAGGTACTGGCCAGGCTTGAAGCGGAACTGCTCGCGCAGGGATTCAGGCACCTCAAACGACACGATGGTGGCTTCGTCGGTGTCTGGCAGCAGCGCGCGCACGCGCAAAGGGTGGAAGTGCAGGCCGCTCATATGGGTTTGAAGTGTTCAAAAGGCTCCTGGCACGCGATGCAGCGGTACAGGGCCTTGCAGGCGGTGGAACCGAAGGCGGACAGGCGCTCGGTGCGTTTGCTGCCGCAGCGCGGGCAGGCCAGCCGGGGGATGACACGCACCAGCGACTCGCCTTGGTCCAGCACCGGCCCGGGCGGCGCGATGCCGTAGGCGTTCATCTTCTGGCGGCCGGCTTCGCTGATCCAGTCGGTGGTCCAGGCGGGGGCGCGCTGCAGGCGCACGCGGGCGGGGCCCAGGCCCGCTGGGTGCACGGCAGCCAGCACGTCACGCTCGATGACCTCGGTGGCCGGGCAGCCGGAATAGGTGGGTGTGAGCACGACCTCGATGCCACCGTCGCTGGTGGCGATCACGTCGCGCACGATCCCCAGGTCGCGCACCGAGACGGCGGGAACCTCCGGGTCCAGCACGGTGTCCAGCACCGCCCAGACCTGTTCGAGGCGGGCCGTGTCCTGTTTCGGCGGCGCGACCAGGTTCACCAGACGCCTCCAGGGAAGCTGCGCTGCAAATGCTGCATCTCGGCCAGGATGTAGCCCATGTGCTCGCTGTGGCGGCCGCGCTTGCCGTCGCTGCGGAAGGCGCCGAGCTTGGGCGCTTGCAACTTGCCGCCTTCGAGGATCTGGTCCATCTCGGCGGTCCACGCGGCCTGCACGTCGGACCAGCGCGGGCCCAGGCCGCTGGCAGCCGCCGCTTCGTCCACCGCATCGGCGTCGAACAGCTCGGCCACGTACAGCCACAGGTCGCGCAGCGCACGTTCCATGCGGCGGCGCGATTCATCGGTGCCGTCGCCCAGGCGAGCCACCCAGTCTGCGGCGTGCTGCTGGTGGTAGCGCGCTTCCTTCACGGCCTTGCCGGCAATGCCGGCCAGCTCGCTGTCACTGGAGCCTTGCAGGCGGATCCACAGCTGCTTCAGGAAGGTGGCGAGAATGGCATTGCGCAACACCGTGACGGCGAAGTCGCCGCGCGGCAGCTCGACCAGGGTCGGGTTCAGGAAGTCGCGCTCGTCGCGCAGGAAGGCCAGTTGGTCTTCGTCATGGCCCGCGCCTTCGAGCTTGCTGGCATGGGTCAAAAGCGCACGCGCCTGGCCTACCAGGTCCAGCGCCATGTTGGACAAGGCGATGTCTTCTTCCAGCACCGGGCCGCGGCCCGACCACTCGGCCAGTCGCTGGCCGGCGATCAGGCAGGTGTCGCCCAGTCGCAGCACGTATTGCACGGCGGGGTTGGTGGTGACTTGAATCGAAGCGGTCATGTTGCAGGGCCCCCGATCACATGTGGTCGACCGAAGCCGGCAGCTCGTAGAAGGTCGGATGGCGGTAGACCTTGTCTTCCATCGGGTCGAAGTACATGTCCTTGTCCGACGGGTCGCTGGCGACGATGTCCTTGGACTGCACGACCCACACGCTGGTGCCTTCCTGGCGCCGGGTGTAGACCTCGCGCGCCAGCTGGATCGCGCCGGCCGCGTCGGGTGCGTGCAGGCTGCCGCAGTGCTTGTGGTCCAGCCCCGCCTTGCTGCGCACGAACACTTCCCACAGCGGCCATTCCTGCGCTGCCTTGGGGTCGACCTTCGGGTTCTGGCTGTTGCCGGTGCTCATGCTGCTTCCTTGTCAATCTGCTGTTGCTTGCGGGCGTACGCCATGGCGGCATCGCGCACCCAGGCGCCGTCTTCCCAGGCGTCCACGCGGGCGTTCAGGCGCTCGCGGTTGCAGGGGCCGTCGCCATTGACCACGCGCCAGAACTCGGCCCAGTCGATGGGGCCGTAATCGTGGGACTGGCGTTCCTCGTTCCACTTCAGGTCCGGGTCCGGCAGGCTCACGCCCAGCAGCTTGGCCTGCTCGACGGTGGCGTCGATGAACTTCTGGCGCAGTGCGTCGTTGGAGATGCGCTTGATGCCCCAGCGCATGGACTGCGCCGAGTTTGGGCTCTCCGCATCCGGCGGGCCGAACATCATCAGCGAGGGCCACCACCAGCGGTTCACCGCGTCCTGCACCATCTCTTTCTGCGCCGCGGTGCCATGGTTCATCATCGTCAGCAAGGCCTCGTAGCCCTGGCGCTGGTGAAAGCTTTCTTCGCGGCAGATGCGCACCATCGCCCGCGCATACGGCGCGTACGAGCAGCGGCACAGCGGCACCTGGTTCATGATGGCTGCGCCGTCCACCAGCCAGCCGATCACGCCCATGTCGGCCCAGCTCAGCGTGGGGTAGTTGAAGATCGAGCTGTACTTGGCGCGGCCGGTGTGCAGCGCCTCGTACATCTGGTCGCGCGAGGTGCCCAAGGTCTCGGCCGCCGCATAGAGGTAGAGGCCGTGGCCGGCTTCGTCCTGCACCTTGGCCAGCAGGATGGTCTTGCGCTTGAGCGTGGGCGCGCGGGTGATCCAGTTGCCCTCGGGCAGCATGCCGACGATCTCCGAATGTGCGTGCTGGCTGATCTGCCGCACCAGCGTCTTGCGGTAGTGCTCGGGCATCCAGTCCTTGGCTTCGATGAAGCCGCCGTCGTCAATGCGGGCTTCGAAGCGGGCTTCCAGCTGCACCTCCTCGGCGCTGCGCAGCGGCTTCTGCGCCGGGCCGCCTTCCTTGGCCATCAGGTCCATGGCTTGGGTGTACATGCGCGTTCCTTTGGGTGAATGGGTGACAGGGGCGTGGCTTACTTCGGCCGCTTGTCGACCACGCGACGGGCCTTACCGACCAGCGTGCGTTCGATGCTGCCGTTGGTCTGCACGCTGGGCTTGACGGAAATGCCCACCAGGGTCTTGATGCGGTGCTGCAGCCAACCGGCGATGTCGCGCAGCTCGCTGTCATTCAGGCTCGCGCCGGCATGCTGTTCGCAGACGACCTCGACCTGGTCCAGCAGGCCTTCACGGCTGACAACGATCTGGTACTGGCCGGAGAGCTGCTGGTGCTGCAGCACGATCTCCTCGATCTGCGTGGGGAACACGTTCACGCCGCGGATGATCAGCATGTCGTCGCTGCGGCCGACGATCTTGCCCATGCGGCGAAACGATCGGGACGTGGGCGGCAAGAGGCGCGTCAGGTCGCGCGTGCGGTAGCGGATGATGGGCAGCGCCTCCTTGCTCAGCGAGGTGAACACCAGCTCGCCTTCGCTGCCGTCGGGCAGCACTTCGCCGGTCAGCGGGTCGATGATCTCGGGGTAGAAATGGTCTTCCCAGACGACCGGCCCGTCCTTGCTTTCAATGCACTCGCTGGCCACACCCGGGCCCATCACTTCGGACAGGCCGTAGATGTCGACCGCGTCGATGCTGGCCTTGCCTTCGATCTCGCGCCGCATCGCCTCGGTCCACGGCTCGGCGCCGAAGATGCCGACCTTCAGCGAGCTTTCGCGCGCATCCAGCCCCTGGCGGGTGAACTCCTCGATGATGACCTGCATGTACGAGGGCGTCACCATGATGATGTCGGGCTTGAAGTCGTGGATCAGCTGGACCTGCTTTTCGGTCTGGCCGCCGGACATCGGTATCACGGTGCAGCCGGCCCGCTCGGCGCCGTAGTGCGCGCCCAGGCCGCCGGTGAACAGGCCGTAGCCGTAGGCGATGTGGACGAGGTCGCCCGCCCGGCCGCCGGCGGCGCGGATGGAGCGCGCCACCAGGTCGGCCCAGGTGGCTATGTCCTTCTTGGTGTAGCCCACCACGGTCGGCTTGCCGGTGGTGCCCGAAGACGCATGGATGCGCGCGACCTGCTCGCGCGGCACGGCGAACAGGCCGAAGGGGTAGTTGTCCCGCAGGTCGCGCTTGGTGGTGAACGGGAACTTCGCCAGGTCGGCCAGCGCCTTCAGGTCACCGGGGTGCACGCCGGCTGAATCGAAGGTCTGGCGGTAGTGCGGCACGTGGTCGTAGGCGTGTTGCAGCGTCCAGCGCAGGCGCTGCAGTTGCAGCGCTTCGATCTCGTCACGGCTGGCGGTCTCGATGGTCTCCAGATCTCCAGGGGCGGGTCGCTTGGCGGGCATGTCTCTCTCCGAAAATCAAGGGCCGGGGCGTGGGCTCTGCGGCCTCATTCACCGTGGAAGTGGCTGCCTGCAAAGTGGTGGCGCGAGAGCAGCGGCGCGCGGCGGTAGCGCGTCTCGCCGTAGTGCTGCTGCAGGTTCGCCAACACACCGAACACCCGGCTGGGACCGAGCTGGTCGGCCCAGGCCAGCGGGCCCAGCGGGTAGTTGGTGCCCAGGCGCATGGCGGTGTCGATGTCGGCCGCGCGCGTAGTCGAGGTGGTCATCAATTCCGAGGCCTCGTTGGCCAGGCAGCAGACGGTGCGCATCACCACCAGGCCGGCCACGTCGTTCAGTGCGAGCAGGCCGATGCCGGCGGTGTGCAGCAGCGTGGCCAGGTCGGCCAGGTGGGTCTTGGCGCCAGC
>NZ_VIDT01000203.1 GCF_006519715.1 Ideonella azotifigens | reverse complement strand
TCGACCGCGGGCAGCCGCGCGGCCGAGATCGCACCCTGAGCTGTTGCCGACGCCTCGCCGCTCATTCGTCCGCTTCCGCCGCCAGCGCCAGCAAGGGGTTGGCGCTGGCGCGAGCGTAGTCGGTCTCGCCCATCAGCAGGTCCAGCGTGAGGCTGGCCAGGTCGTCGGCCAGCGGCTCGGCGTACGGATCTTTTTCCTGGTTGACCAGCTTGCGGTAGCTGTAGCAGTGCTCGCAGGTCTCGGCCACGACCACCTCGCCCGCGCCCTCCACGCTTTGGTAGCGGATGCCTTTGGTCGACTCGCAGTTGCTGCACTTCACGCGCACCAGGTGCCACTCGGTGGCGCACAGGCCGCAGTGCAGGTAGCGGTGGCCGCCAGCCTCGCCGCCAATGCGCAGCACGCTGGCAACCGGCGGCAGGCCGCAGTGCGGGCAAACGGTGGCCGGCTCGACCATGGGCAGCGCGCGCGCATCGAGCCGGCTCGCACGGTCGGCATAGGCCACCTGCAAGGCGGCCACCAGCAGCGGCTGGGCGGTGCGGGCGAGCAAGGTGTCAGGCGGTGTGCCTTCCTGCATGCCGTGCAGCACCTGCAATGCAAAGGCTTCCAGCATGTCAGGCGCGGTGTCCTGCAGCTCTTGTGCAAGCAAGGCCAATGCAGGCGGCAGGCCGGCGCTGGGCGGCGCGTTGGCCAGCACGCTGAGCATTTCGTCCAGCGCGGTCAGCCAGGCCGGATCCAGATGATCGGCGGCGGGGAGTACGGGCATCGCGTGGGTGACGGCCCGGGCGAGCAGTGCGGGGTCGACCGGCGCGGTTTCAATTTCGCGCGCGGCGAGGGCCTGGGCGTCGGCCAGCAGCGCGACAAAGCGCAGGTAGTCGGCGATCGGGTGGCCGTCCGCCGCAAGCTGGCGCCAGCGGGCAGCGCGCTCGGCGAACAGCGTGGCCGGCTGCGGCAGGCGGATGCGGGGAAAGTCGATGCGGTCCAGCGCCTCGATCTCGCCGGGTTGCAGGATGCGTTGCACGTGCAGGTCCTTCAGAAATGAAAAAGCCGCCGGCGCGCTGGCTCGGCGGCTGGCAGGGCGAGCCCTGGCTCAGCGATTGTCGCCGGTCATCTTGCGGTACCAGCCGCGGTGGTGCTGCCTGGCCCACGCGCGGGTGACCGTGCCGTAGAGCATGGCCCGGATGGTGCCACGGGTCCAGATGGCTGCGTAGATGTGCAGCACGATCAGCCCCATCATCCACACGGCGGCAACCGCGTGCAGCAGCGACGCGGCGCGCACCAGGTCGACTGGCAGATTGAACCAGGCACGCCACATCAGCACACCGGTGGGCAGCAGGATGACCATGCCCACCACCAGGCCCCAGAACAGCACTTTCTGGCCGCCGTTGTACTTGCCCTGCTCGGGCATGTCGTGGTCGTCGCCCTCGACCATCTTCTGCACGTTCTTCAGCCATTCGACATCACGCTGCTCGATCACGTTGAGCCGCCAGAAGCGCAGCGCCATGATCAGGAAGAACAGCATCATCACCAGCCCGATGTACGGATGCAGGATGCGCGCCCATGGGCCGCCCCCGAAAAGCTGGGTCAGCGGGAAAAACGCCGGGTGGAAAAAGGCCAGGCCGGAGAGCGCCAGCAGGATGAAGCAGATGCCGACGATCCAGTGGTTGGCACGCTCCGAGGCGGTGTAGCGCTGCAGGTCGCGGGGGTTGCGTCTCATGGCCGGCCTTCCGGGTTGGCGTCATGCTCGAACTGGCGGTCGCGTGCCAGCGCTTCCTGGTCCTCCCGTTCCATATCGTCTTCCAGTTCCTTGGAGACCTCGTTCGGGCCTTTGGTGATGTAGTGGAAGAGGCTGCCCAGCGCCGCGGTGCCCAGTGCGACCAGCGCCAGCGGCTTGGCCAGGCCTTTCCACAGCGACACCATCGGACTGATCTTCGGCTCGTTCGGCAGGCCGGCGTAGAGCGAAGGCTGGTCCGCGTGGTGCAGCACGTACATCACGTGGGTGCCGCCCACGCCAGCCGGATCGTAGAGACCAGCATGCTCGAAGCCACGCTCCTTCAGGTCTTCCACCCGCTCGGCCGCCTGGTCTTTCATGGCCTGCTTGGTGCCGAACATGATGGCCCCGGTCGGGCAGGTCTTCACGCAGGCGGGCTCCATGCCCACGGCCACGCGGTCAGAGCACAGCGTGCACTTGTAGGCCTTGTTGTCCTTCTTGGAGATGCGCGGCACATCGAACGGGCAGCCAGTCACGCAGTAGCCGCAGCCAATGCAGTTTTCCTCGTGGAAATCGACGATGCCGTTGCTGTACTGGATGATGGCGCCGGGCGACGGACAGGCCTTCAGGCAGCCCGGGTCGGCACAGTGCATGCAGCCGTCCTTGCGGATCAGCCACTCCAGGTTGCCGCTCTGCTCGTTCTCGTACTCGGTGAACTTCATCACCGTCCACGCGTTTTCGGTCAGATTGATCGGGTTGTCGTAGACACCCAGCGAGGTGCCCGGCTCCTGGCGGAGGTCGTTCCACTCCATGCAGGCGGTCTGGCAGGCCTTGCAGCCGATGCACTTGGAGACGTCGATCAGCTTGGCAACCTCGCCAGAGGCGGGGGCGCGCGCACTGGGCGAAGGGGTGGTGGTGGCCGAGCGAGCTTTGATGTCGAGAGATTGCAGTGACATGGGCGCTCCTCAAGCGGCGATCTTCTCGACCTTCACGAGGAAGGTCTTGAACTCGGGCGTGTTGGTGTTGCCGTCACCCACGAAAGGCGTCAGCGTGTTGGCCAGGAAGCCGGGCTTGGTCACGCCCTTGAAGCCCCAGTGGATCGGAATGCCCACGTGGTGCACCGTCTTGCCCTCGATCTGCATCGGCTTGATGCGCTTGGTGACAACCGCCACCGCCTTGATGTAGCCGCGCTTGGACGAGACCTTGATGCGGTCACCAGCCACCACGCCGATGCTTTGCGCCAGCGCCTCGCCGATCTCGACGATCTGCTCGGGCTGGGTGATGGCATTCAGCAGCGCGTGCTTGGTCCAGTAGTGGAAGTGCTCTGTGAGGCGGTAGGTGGTGCCCACGTGCGGGAAGTCCGCGGCCTTGCCAAAGGTCTCCCACACCGACTTGAAGACCCGGGCCGCCGGCGAGCTGGTGACCTTCGGGTGCTTCGGGTGCATGGGGTTGTAGCCCAGCGGCGTGTCGAAGGGTTCGTAGTGCTCGGGGAACGGGCCTTCGGCCATGCCCTTCCTCGCGAAGAAGCGGGCCACACCTTCTGGGTTCATGATGAACGGTCCAGCGCCCGTCTCGGGTGCCAGCGTGGCGCCCATGTCCGGCACGTCCGCCCCGGTCCAGGCGCTGCCGCTCCAGCTCACCAACTTGCGCTTGGGGTTGAAGGGCTTGCCGGCCTCGTCGCAGGAAGCGCGGTTGTAGAGGATGCGGCGGTTCGCCGGCCAGGCCCAGGCCCAGTTCAGCGTGTTGCCAATGCCGGTCGGGTCGCTGTTGTCGCGCCGGGCCATCTGGTTGCCGGCGGTCGTCCAGCAGCCGGTGAAGATCCAGCAACCGCTCATGGTCGAGCCGTCGTCCTTCAGTTCACCAAAGCCAGCCAGTTGCTCACCCGCCTTGCGCGTGACCTTGGTGGCGTCCTTGGGGTCGACCTGGTCGGCCAGCGCCCGGCCGTTGTACTCCTTGGCCACTTCCTCGGGTGTCGGCTCCTCGGCGTTGGCATACGGCCACCAGAGCTTCTGCATCGGATCCGGGAAGGTGCCGCCTTCCTTGGCGTAGAGTTCCCTGATGCGCAGGAACAGGCCGGCCATGATGCGCAGGTCGGTGCGCGCCTCGCCCGGCGGCTCGGCCGCCTTCCAGTGCCACTGCAGCACCCGCGAGCTGCTGACCACCGAGCCTTCTTCCTCGGCAAAGCAGGTGGTGGGCAGGCGAAAGACCGTCGTCTGGATCTTCTTCGGATCCACGTCGTTGTGCTCGCCGTAGTTCTTCCAGAACTCGGAGGTTTCGGTGGCCAGCGGGTCCATGATGACCAGGAACTTCAGCTTGGCCAGGCCGTCGCGCACACGGTCCTTGTTCGACAGCGCGGCCAGCGGGTTGAAGCCCTGGGCAATGTAGCCGTTGACCTTGCCCTGGTTCATCAGCTCGAAGATCTGCAGCATGTCGTACTGCTTGTCGAGCTTGGGCAGGTAGTCGTAGGCCCAGTTGTTCTCGGCCGTGGCGGCCGGGCCGTACCAGGCCTTCATCAGGCTGACGTGGAACTTCGGATAGTTCTGCCAGTAGCTCATCTGGCCGGCGCGCAGCGGCTTCTGCGTGCGGCTGTCGATGTACTTCTGGTAGTCCTGCTCGGACTGCAGCGGCAGCGTCATGTAGCCCGGCAGGCTGTTGGACAGCAGGCCCAGGTCGGTCAGGCCCTGGATGTTGGAGTGGCCACGCAGCGCGTTCATGCCCCCCCCCGCCACGCCGATGTTGCCCAGCAGCAGCTGCACCATCGCGCCGGTGCGCAGGATCTGCGCGCCGATGGAATGCTGTGTCCAGCCCAGCGCGTACATGATGGTCGCCGCGCGGCCCGGCACTGCCGTGGAGGCGAGCTTCTCGCACACGTGCAGGAACTTCGCCTTGGGCGTGCCGCAGATGCTTTCCACCTTCTCGGGCGTGTAGCGGCTGTAGTGCGCCTTCATCAGCTGGAAGACGCAGCGCGGGTGCTGCAGCGTGGCGTCGGTCTTCACAAAGCCGTCGGCACCCAGCTCGTAGTCCCAGCTGGCCTTGTCGTAAGTGCGCTTTTCCTCGTTGTAGCCGGAATAAAGGCCGTCGGCGAAGCTGAAGTCCTCGCGCACGATGAAGCTGAAGTCGGTGTACGCCTTGACGTACTCGTGGTGGATCTTGTCGTTGCTCAGCAGGTAGTTGATGACGCCGCCGAGGAAGGCGATGTCGGAGCCCGAACGGATGGGCGCGTAGAAGTCCGCCACCGACGCGGAGCGGTTGAAGCGCGGGTCCACCACCATGAAGTGCGCCTTGTTGTGCGCCTTCGCTTCGGTGACCCACTTGAATCCACAGGGGTGCGCTTCTGCGGCATTGCCGCCCATCACCAGGATGACATCAGCGTTCTTGATGTCCACCCAGTGATTCGTCATCGCGCCGCGGCCAAACGTCGGGGCAAGACCTGCCACCGTCGGGCCGTGTCAGACACGGGCTTGGTTGTCGAATGCGAGCAGGCCCCAGGAGCGGGCAATCTTGTGGGTGATGTAGCCGGCTTCGTTGCTGGAGGCCGAAGCCGCCAGCATGCCGGTGGTGAGCCAGCGGTTGACGGTCAGGCCGTCGTCCGTCTTCTGCACGAAGTTGGCGTCGCGGTCGGCCTTCATCAGCTTGGCGATGCGCTCATTGGCCTCGTCCCAGCTGATGCGCTTCCATTCGTCGCTGCCAGGCTCGCGCACTTCCGGGTGCAGCAGCCGGTTCGGGCTGTTGATGATGTCCAGCAGGCTGGCGCCCTTGGGGCACAGCGTGCCGCGGTTGACCGGATGGTCCGGGTCGCCCTCGACGTGGATCACCGAACGCTTGGCGTTCTTCGCGCCGTCGCCCAGCGAATGCATCAGGATGCCGCAACCGACCGAGCAGTAGGTGCAGGTCTGGCGCGTGACCGTGGTCGCGGCGAGCTTGTACTGGCGCACCTCCGCCAGCGCCGTCGCCGGGGAGAACCCCAGCAAGGCCAGGCTTGAGCCTGCCAGGGTGGAGCCAGTCACTCTCATGAACTGGCGACGTGAGACTTGCACGTGAAGCTCCTCGCAAAAAAGCACGAAGTGCAACCGCTCGAAGCCCTGGAACGCACCTGGGTTCAGCCTGGGAGCGGGTCGCGAGAAAATTCTATGCCTATGGGGGCATCCAGGTTGCGGGGTTTCACGGATGTCCCAGCGTCCAAGGCGGGCATGTTCACGCCCATGCGGGCTGCCTCGGGCAAGCGGCAAGACACTTGCGCTCAGAAATCCAAGGTCCAGGTCTCGCCCACCAGGTCATGGCCAAAGCTGTGGTGCGCCTCGCTGGCGACGAACCGATAGCCAGCCTTGCTGTAGATGCGCTTGGCAACGGTGAGATTGCTGTTAGTCCAGAGCCGGATGGAGCGGTAGCCGACGTCACGCGCGAACTGGCTGCACTCGGCGACCAGCCGCTCACCCAGGCCCAGCCCGCGGGCGGAAGGCTCGACCAGCAGCAGCCGCAACTGGGCCACGCCCTCGATCGGCTGCCCGCTGGCTTCGTCCCGCGCCTGCACCAGGCACACGCTGCCGATGTTCACGCCATCGCGCTCGGCGATCCAGCAAGCCTCGCGGCGCGCATCGAAGCGCTCGATGAAATCCGCCGCGATGCGCGCGACCATGGCCTCGAAGCCAATGTCCCATTGGTACTCGCGGGCATAGAGCGCACCATGCCGCGAGACCACCCAGCCCATGTCGCCGGGTCGATGCGGTCGCAGGACGAAGCTGTTTTTCGCCGGCTTGCTGCCTGGCTCCTCCAGCATGTCTCGCACGCGCTGGAAGGCCTGCAGCAACTCGCCCTGTTGTGCATCGCTGAGCCGGTCCAGCAGCTCACTCACCTGAGCCTGTGAGCGCTGCTCCAGCGGCGCCAGCGCCAGGCGGCCGGCGGCGGTGAGCTGCAGCAAGGACTGCCGCCCGTCCGCCTCGCTGCGGTTGGCCTCCACCAGCCCGCGCTCCTTCAGAGAGCGCAGCAATCGGCTCAAGTAGCCCACATCCAGATCCAGCAGGCGGCCCAGCGCCGTGCCGGTGATGCCGGCGCCTTCCTGCAGGTGCGCCAGCTCCCACAGCACGCGGGACTCGGTGAGGTTGAAGTCCGAGTCCAGCAAGCCTTCGTTGAGCACGCCGATGCGACGGGTGTAGAAACGGTTGAAGCCGCGCACGGCTTCGATTCGGTCAGGCGAAGTCATGGCCGAAGGATACGAAAATTGATTGCTTTTGGCAATCAATTGCTTGCTGGATTGTCAATTGGCAACGACGGCGGCGCAACACGCCTGCAGCGAGCCCATCACCGACGTCAACAGTCCGCCAAACCTACAAACCCTGTTGGCAACGCCTGACACCGAGGCTGGTGGGTGGGGCGTACCTTCTGGTTCATCCGGTTCCGACCGGTTGCCCCTTTTCCTCCCCACCGCGCAGGCCCTGCGCGGACTCTCAAGGAGTTCCCCATGAAGATGAACAAGACGCTTCTCTCCGTTGTAACCGCTGCTGCAGTCGCTGGTGCCCTGTCGATGGCCTACGCCCAATCCGAGCCGAACCTGCCGGTCCAGCCGGACACGCCGACCGCCGTGGAACCGCACGCCACCCAGGTGGCCACGCCCATGGTCCCGCCGCCTGGCGATTTCACCGGCTCGCAGAGCAGCGGCACCACGACCACCACGGTCGAAGCGCCTCAGCCCGTGGTGACGGTCACTCCGCCCGCCACCGTTGCCTATACCGCGCCGGCACCCGCCCCGGCCGCGCCGGCACCCGAAACCAGCCCACCGGTCGACAACAGCGCGCCTGCGCCCATCGACAACACGCCGACGACCATGCCCGCGCCGCAAGCTGACCGCAACTAAGCTCATGCCTTCAGCGCCACCAGGCGCTGGGGTGAGAGGAAGAGCCGCCCGAGAGGCGGCTCTTCCTTTTGTGGGCCGCGCTGCGTCGTTCTACGGGCACCGCTGGGGCTGCAGCCAAAACCTCTGTGCGATGATCGCCAGCCGCTTCTTCGCGGCCCGGCCGCTGCGCCTTCCGCGCGCCTGATCCCCGCCCACCCCATGATTGACGAGACCGAGACCGCAGCCAGCCCGCGGCCTGCGCCAGCTTCGCTGGAAGGCCACACGCCGATGATGGCGCAGTATTTCAGGCTCAAGGCCGACCACCCGGACACGCTGCTGTTCTACCGGATGGGGGACTTCTACGAGCTGTTCTACGACGATGCGCGCAAGGCCCACAGGCTGCTGGACATCACGCTGACGACACGCGGCCAGAGCGCAGGCCAGCCGGTCATCATGGCCGGCGTGCCGGTGCATTCGGTGGAGGGCTACCTGGCGCGGCTGCTGAAGCTGGGCGAATCGGTGGCGGTGGCCGAGCAGGTGGGCGACGTGGCCACGGCCAAGGGACCGGTGGAGCGCAAGGTGGTGCGCGTGGTGACCCCCGGCACGGTGACCGACAGCGAACTGCTGAACGACCGGGCCGACACGCTGCTGCTGGCCATCACCCGCCAGCGCCAGACCTGGGGCCTGGCCTGGCTGGGGCTGGCCAGCGGGCAGCTGGGCGTGACCGAGTGCGTGGAGCGCGAACTGCCGGGCTGGCTGGCACGGCTAGCACCAGGTAGATGATGACGCCGGCAACGAC
>NZ_VIDT01000202.1 GCF_006519715.1 Ideonella azotifigens | reverse complement strand
TGGCGCTCCAGCAGACCACGCGCCGCGGCGGTGACGCTGGCGTTCCACTGCATGCGCCAGTCGCCGTCGCTCATCTGGTCGCTGTAGGCGAGCTGGAACGGCAGGTAGTGCAGCGGCGTGGCGATCTCGCCGGCACCGAACACGGTGCGCTCGCGCAGCAGCTTCAGGTCGGCGCCCCAGCTCAGCGTGGCGGTGCGTTCGCCGCCGTGATGCGAGAAGACGGTGGCGCGGCGCAGGCCCAGCGTCGTGCCGCGACCCAGCACCTGGCTGCCGCCCAGCGTTTCCACGTCGCTGTTCGACAAGGTCAGCGAGAAGTTCCAGCTCTCGGTCTCGCTGTCGGGAACCGTGTAGTTGGCCACCAGCACCTTGGACTGTTGCGGTGCCAACGGCGCGGTGATGAAGTTCAGCTGCAGCGCATGGTCGCGCTGGAACAGGTTCTCGTAGCGCAGCGTGGCCTGCAGACGGATCGGCTCGGTGCCGGCCGAATGCTGGTTGTGCACTTCGACCGAGCCGGAGAACGGCAGCTTGTCGTCGACCTGCAGTTCCACGTCCACAGTGCCGGGCAGGCGGCCGGGCTTGAGCACCGGCTGCACCCGCCTGTCCTCGCTGCGGTTGACCTCCGCCAGCTGGGTCTGCACGCGATTGAAGTCCGGCACGCCGCCAGGCTTCAGTTCGGTCACCTTGCTGCGGATGTAGCCCTGGTCGTGGTACTTCGAGCCGACGACATAGAGCGCGCCGACACGGCCTTCGATGACGACCAGCCGCACCACGCCGCCGTCCACCCGCTGCTCGGGCACGTCGACCAGCACCGTCAGGTAACCCGCCCTCTGGTAGACCGCCTCCAGCGCGGTGCGCGCCGCGTCCACGCCCTTCATGCCCTGGCCGGGGCCGAGGAAGGGCTCGACGGTGGCCGCTATGAGCGCATCGGGCAGCACGGTGTTGCCTTCGACCTGCAGCTCCAGCAGATCGAAGCCTGCAGGCTGCGCCTGGGCGAGAACCGGCAGAGCGGCCAGCACCAGCGCAAGCGCGGGCGCGAGCAGACGAGCGCAAAGGACAGAAGCAGCGGCGAGATGATTCACGCTTCGCATGTTCGGTGGATGGGGTGACGCAGCGGGCCTGGCGGCATGGCCCGAACGGCCCATGCCAACCCGGCCCGCGAGGCGGATTTGTGACGGAGGCAGCGCCGGCTGCAGCAGAAGAAAAAACGGGTGGGGCCGCGCGATGTGGCACCCACCCTGCATGCGGCCCGGAGCGAGCTCCGGGCCGGCCCGGCGCGAAGCCGGGAAGCGTTGTCGTGACTTACTTGACGATGCGCATCGGCGAGCACGAAGCCGCGATGTTGCGGTCCATGCGCGAAGCGAACTTCAGCGTGACCGGGTCGGTCTGGTCTTCGTAGGCGCCGGTGTAGCTGGCCGGAGCGGCCATCACGCCTTGCTGGGTATCCACGTCTGCAACGTTCAGCTGCGCAGCCTTGCCGCCGTTGGCGCGCAGGGCCGTCAGGAAGGCCTTGACGTCCGCGTCGGTCAGCGTGGTCTTGCTCCACTGCATCGTGGCGTTGTAGACGAACTTGTAGTTGCCGACCTTGGCCGAGTCACGGGCCGGCGAAACGCCGTCCAGCTTGACGAAGCGGTAGCCCTTGTCGGTGCTGGTGCCCGTCGGGGTCGGGGTGTTTTCGCGGCTCAGCATGCCGATGGCGTAGGCGGTGCCAGGCAGGCCTTCGACGGTGGTGCCCAGGCAGGTCTCGACGGCGCCGGAGCCCGAACCGAGGTTCCAGGCCAGCGTGCCGGTTTCGGCCAGCGCGGGCGAAGCGACGACGGTGGAGTTGTCGGTGCCGACGGTCTGGCCGACCGGTGCATAGGTCGCCGTGCCGGTGCCGCAGCCGGCGTTCAGCAGTTCGACGTTGAAGCTGGCCTGGGTGCCCGAGCCGATGTTGCGGCGGCAGACGTTGACCTGCTTGCCCAGCACGGCGGCGTCGACGCTGGCCGGCACGACGATGTTCCAGCCGCGCTTGTCGGCGGTGCTGCCGGTCAGTTGACCCGACATGGCCGAAGCGACGAAGGTGCGCGACAGCGTGGGCATCTTGTTCGGGGCTTCGTCGATCACGCCACCGGCGGCGATCAGGCCCTGGGCTTCCTGCAGCGCGCGGTACAGCTTCTTGTTGACCACCACACCCATGATGGTCTGGTTGAAGGCCTTGGAGTCCAGCGTCGTGGTGTCGACCTTGACTTGCGGCGCGGGCAGGTTGACCGGCTTCTGGAACAGCGCCGGCTCGACGTCGGAGACGCCGGCATCGGCCAGGCGCGAGACGGTGTTGTTGCAGGCGAAGCTGGGGACCAGGATGTCGGTGGCCGGCGAAGCGTTGCCGGTGGCGGTGCAGGTGCCGTTGACGGCCATCAGGTCCTGCGGGGTGGCGGTGGCGATCGGGTTCACGCCCTGGAACGAACCACCTGCGTCACGCTTGACGAACAGCACCGGGGTGCCGACCACCCAGTTGCCAACCTTCTTCTTCAGGTTGCAGGAATAGGCGCGGTAGTTGCTGCCGGAAGGCGCGGCACCGGTGCCGTTGAAGAACACGTCGAACGTCGACGGGTTGCACTGCGCCTGGAACCAGGCACCGACGAACAGGCGCTGGGCCGAGCCGCCGGCCATGTAGACCTCTTTCAAGGTGCCGGCGGTGCGGGCTGCGTCGATTTGGGCGGGGCTCAGGGCGTGGGCGCTGCCAACAGCAGCCATCGCGGCCAGGGCGATCAGGCGAGTTTTCATGTGTGACTCCATCAAGGGAATTTGGTTGTCGGGCAGTTGCGCTTCATACAACGTGCAACAGGCCTGACTATCTCCAGCGGGAGTGACACCGCGAGGGGCACGCAGGCCGATTGCGATGCGGCATTCGGACCATGCGCAACCGGCCAGCTGTCATTCAAGGGGGAATGGGCTGGCAACCCCCTAATGCAGCGCGGCATGCCCGTAAATCGCCTCTGGGCTGACCCTGTGTGCGCGGGCGCACGCTGTCACGATGCTCGGGCGCCCGTCAGATCTGCACGCGCGTGCCCAACTCCACAACGCAGCCGTGCGGCAGCTTGAAAAATTCCGCAACGCTGCCAGCGTTGCGCGACATCGTTGCGAACAAGGATTCGCGCCAATGCGCCATGCCTGACCCAGGTGTCGGCACGACGATCTCACGGCTCAGGAAATAGGAGGTTGCCCCCTGATCGATGGTCAGCCCCTGACTCGCGCACTGTTCGAGCGCGGTCGGGATGTCGGGCTCGTCCATGAAGCCGTAACTCATTTCCACGCGCCAAAAGCCCTTGACCAAGTGAGTCACCCGTACACGCTCGCCAATCGGCACACGAGGTACCTCCTCGAACTTCACGGTCAGGATCAGGTTCTGCTCATGAAGGACCTGGTAGTGCTTCATGTTGTGCATCAGGGCTTGCGGCACTGTGCCGGGATTGGCAACGGCGTACACGGCGGTGCGCTCGATGCGGTGTGCTTCCTTGTCCTCGGCCAGAGACGTGATGAAAGGAATCAGGTCAGGATCGTCCCTTCGGATGTGTTCGATCAGCAACTCGCGTCCGCGTTTCCAGGTCGACATGATCGCGAATATCGCGGCCCCCATCACCAGCGGGAACCAGCCGCCTTGCAGCAGCTTGAGGGAGCACGACACCACGAGGACTGCGTCAATCAGAAGGAACAGCCCGGTGGCCGCAAGCGCCAGCGCAAGCGAGTGGTTCCAGGCGTAGCGGACCACGAAAAAGGTGAGCATCGTGGTGATGAACATCGTGATCGTCACGGCGATGCCATAGGCCGAAGCCAGTGCGGACGAACTGCCAAAGCCCACCGTCGCCAGCAGCACCGCGACCATCACGACCCAATTCACCATCGGTACGTAGATCTGCCCGGCTTCCTTCTCGGAGGTGTTGAGGATGTGCATGCGCGGCAGCAGCCCGAGCTGGATGGCCTGCTTCGTCATGGAGTAGGCCCCCGAAATCACCGCCTGCGATGCGATCACCGAGGCGGCGGTCGCCAGCAGCACCGCCGGGATCAGCAGGGACGACGGGAACAAGCGGTAGAACGGGCTTTCCAGCGCGCCAGGGTCGCTCATCAGCAGCGCCCCCTGCCCCATGTAGTTGAGCGCCAACGATGGCAGCACCAGGGTCGTCCAGGCAATTCGAATGGGCCGCGCGCCAAAGTGCCCCATGTCGGCATACAGCGCCTCTGCACCGGTGAGCGCCAGCACGATGGAGCCCATGATGACGAACAGGTGCCAGCCGCGCGCTTGCAGGAAAGCAAAGGCTTCCAGCGGATTCAGGGCTTCCAGGATGCCGGGTTGCCGGGCAATCTGCAGGGCGCCCATGACGCCCAGCACCAGGAACCAGACCGTGATGATCGGCCCGAACAGCTTGCCCACAGCTTCAGTGCCAAAACGCTGTGCCATGAAGAGGCCGATGATCACGATCAGCGAGATGGGCAGCACATACGGCTTGAAGGCGGGCGTGATCGCTTCGAGTCCCTCGACGGCCCCGAGCACCGAGATCGCCGGTGTGATGACACTGTCCCCGTAAAACAGCGCGGCCCCCAGGACACCGGTCAGCAGCAGCGCGGTCCGGCGTGTCGGCGTGCTGGTGGCGGCCAACGCAGTCAGGGCCATGATGCCGCCTTCGCCGCGGTTGTCGGCCCGCAAGATCAGGATGACGTACTTGAGCGTGACGACCAGCATCAGCGCCCAGAAGATCACCGAGACCGCCCCGATGATGTTGGTCGCGTCCAGCGGCACGTTGTTGGCGGGGTTGAACACCTCCTTCATCGTGTAGAGCGGGCTGGTGCCAATGTCGCCGTAGACGACGCCCAATGCGCCCAGCGTCAGTGCGCCCAAGCCATGCCGGTCGTTGGTTCTTGTCATGGCCGGGACCGTACCACGACGCGCGCCCGCCAATGCTTGCCATCGCTGAGCCGCCACGCCGCTGCGCTTGGCACTCTCGGATCCATCAACACCTCAGTTTGGTTGCGGGCGCATTGGGCACTTCACAGGTCACGGTCCGCAGCCGTCAGAAGAATGAACGGCAGAGTGTCACCATCCCGTCAAGCCACCGGCCTAGCCTGAGTCCGCCACCAACAGAGGACAGTCCATGCGATCAGCCGAAACGCTTTTACGGCGAGCTTGAAGCGTTGACCCTGGAGATCGCTTCCGAGGCTCCCGCGCTGCAGTCGCATTGGCCGACCCGGATCGGGCGCGCCAGCTTCGAATCCGGTGCGCGCAACCTGGCGGCCTATCTCTGCCTGAGGAAACGCGATCCTCGTCCGCAGCAAAGAGACTTGATGCTGTTGGGACTGTCATCCCTGGGCCGAGATGACCGACGCGGCCATGGGTGCCAGGGCCGAATGCGTGATGCTGAACAAGGGTCCGCACTTGCTGGAAGCGGTGGACATCCTGCGCGACCTGTTCGGCCGGATGGACGCGCAAATGCACAAGAAGACGCCGCAGTTGCGGCGGTTGAAGAGTTGGTGAGATTCGAGTGACGACAAGCGCCATCCGATAAGCCCCTTTGGGACTGATGATCCAGCCAGACTTGCCCGAGGCCTCGGCGCGTCCTACCATCGGCCAGCGCACACCCATGACCGGGTGATGACGCGAGGCAAGTTCATTGCCCCTTCAGAAAGCCGCGTCAACGTGGCCACTGCTTGCTTGAATGTGACGAGTGGCCAGGACGAAGCGTGGTCCCGGGCCATCACGGCAACTGCGACGACCCGGCGCTTGGCGCCGCCCCCTGCGCACGACTTTTGAAGGAGCCACCCGTGTACATGCCCAATGATCTCAGAGGCGACCTTGTGCTCGCCCGCACCCAGAACGGCCAGAAGGTGGCTGTGGAGGATTCTTCCACCCTGGAAACCGATGACCGCCGCCTGCTGCTGCTGGTCAATGGCTTCACGCCGTTGAGCCACCTGGAGGAACGCCTGCCCATCGGCAATGAACTCAAGGCGGCAGTGCGCAAGCTGCTGGACCGTGGATTGGTTTCGCAAGTGCAGGCTGCTGAGCCCGCCGCTTGGTCCCCAGCATCCGTGAGACCGCATTGAGCGTTGTCCCCTTGATGTGGGGACAAGCCGTGGACAAGTACGGCGGCCTCCGGCCAAGTCCGCGCCCGGCTTGGCTTCCGGACAGATTGCTGCACCATGAGGCACGCATGACGGCCGGCGTCCAGTCACGCTGAGTCACGCTGCTGTCGTTACGTTCGCTAACACTGCAGGCTTTAACGGAAGCTCGGGCGATTGGCTTTGCGCAATGGCCGGGCTTGCGCTGCATGAACCCCGATGCCATTCCCTGCAAGACCGAGCTCGCGCGCGAGTTGCTTCGCCAGCGCAATGCGCTGCCAAGGAGCCAGCGGCTGTTCCTGATCATGATCGACGGCCGACAGCCGCTGCGGCACTTCGCGCAAGCTGCCGCGCAGTTGGGCATCGGTGCTTCGGCTTTGAACAACCTCGTCAGCGACGGGCTACTGCAGTGGGGCGCCAACCAGCCGGCGCCGGGCCAGAAAGCCGCGGCACCGCTTCCCGCCGAACCCGAGCCACCCACGGCAAGCCCGCAGCGTGCACCCGCGCCCATGCCCTCGCTGGCGGCGGCCAAGATGTACGCCATGGATTTGGCGGCATTGATGCTGCCCGGGCAGGACGGCGCCATCCGGCAGGCCTCGCGCGCCGTGATTGGCCCAGGCGAGTTGCGAATCTGGCTGGGCGAGACCGCCCGCTTGATCGCCGAGCAGGCAGGCCCTCAACGGGCTGCGTTGTTCCTGGAGAAAGTCGGCGCGATGCTGCCGGATGACGCGAGGCTCAGCTGAGCGCCGAGGCATCTTGCTGGCGTATCGAACAGGCAGTCACCTTCGAAAGTCGCCGGCGGCCCTTCGTCGTGGCAGCCGTGTGACCCGTTTGGCTCAAGCGATGAGCCTGCGCGCCATGGCCTCGGCCACCGCATGCGCGCGGTTGCGTGCGCCCAGCTTGCGCTGGATGCTGCGCAGGTGGTTCTTCACCGTCAGCGGACTGATGCCCAGCAGTTCGCCGATCTGCGCATTGGCGTGTGAATCCCGCACGGCCGAGAGCACCTGCAACTCGCGCGCAGACAGCGCCGAGCCCTCGCCCACTGGCTGCCGGCGCGAGGCCAGCTGCGCCCCGCCCTCGGCGCGCATCCAGGCAAAGTGCAGGTAGGGCACCCAGAGCTCCAGCGCCGTCAGCGCGTCGGCCATGCAGGCCTCGCTGGCGGGCTGCTGGCTGACAAAGGCAAACAACAGCTCCGGCCCGCCACGCGACAGGCCCGTGTGCAGCGCATGCACGCGCAGGCTGCGAAAACCGGCCTCGCCCAGGCCTGCAAACAGCGGCTGGGCGGTATCGCCTTCGCGCCGGTTGCCCGGTGCCTCCAGCTGCGCCAGCGGGATCTGCAGCGCGCGTTCGTCACCGCGCTCCCACAGCTCGAGCAGGCGGCGCCACACTGGCGCGTCGGGGTCTGCCAACGAAAGTTTCAGTGCTTCGGGCAGCGGCACGCAGTTCAGCATGCGGGTCCGCCGCATGCCGCGGCCGCCGTCCATGCGGCACAAGGCCAGCTCGTGCGGCACGAAGCGATGAATGTGCAGCCGCAGCCAGACAAAGAACTGCTGCGGCGAGCCAATCGCATGCGCCGCTTCCATACCGCGCAGGAATGCATCGCCAAATTCCACTTGGCTGGACAGCGGTGGTCGCAATGAATTCATGGGCGACCGGTCGCCTGGACGCGCCGTTCGCAAGTTAGGTACTGCATTTGATGTCTCCTCCCGGAACGGGCGCGAGCTTAGGCCGCCAGCATGACCTTTACATGACGTTTACGCTTCTACAAACGCCAGCCTTATGCGCCTGCTGACGTGAAACCGTCATCGGCCGCAACGAAGATGCCCAGGCCTGCAAGATCCGGCCCCTTCGGCCCCAGCCCGTGACACCGCCCTCGCCCATCCCCCTGCAACCCTGGCACCGACAAGCCGGCACCGACTGGTACCGGCTGCAAGGCATCGACAGGTCCATGCTGGGTGCCCAGCAGCTTTACCTCGCCGGCAGCGAAGGCCTGATGCTGGCCGCCTCGCAAGCCGCGCTGGAACTGCGGGCCGACGACTGGCTGGGCAGCGGCACCCTGCGCAACAGCTTTTATGTCGAGCCCTGGGCCCAGCTCTCCACTGCGCGCGAACTGGCCCTGGTGCTGGACGCGCAGGGCAGCTTCCGGGTGCGCGTGATGCGCGCTTCGCGCGGGCAAACCCCGGTGGTGCTGCGCGAGCTGCATGTGGACAGCGCCTCGCGCAGCTGCCATGCACTGCCGCTGGGCTCGCTGTCGGCGCTGCCGGA
>NZ_VIDT01000201.1 GCF_006519715.1 Ideonella azotifigens | reverse complement strand
CGAACACCGCCGTGGTATCGCGCAGCAGGCCGTTGGCATAGGCGTCGCCGAAGGGCTGGCCGCTCAACTGCGCGATCCTGGCGTCATGCGGCATCACGAAGCCACGCAGCTGCGGCGTCACGGCCTGGCGGCGCGCGCCGGTCATCATGCCGCCACCGTGTGCCTTCACATCGACGACGTCGCGGGCCGCTTTCACCAGGGGCGCGGCGCCGTAGCACCAGCCGCACAGCGGGTCGTAGACGTAATGCAGGATGGCGGTCATGGGGCTCACCACTGCATCTCGCCCTTGTTGACCTTGGCGCCGATGTCCAGCGCCAAGCCCATGCCGGCCTGCGGGTAGGCCTTCTTCATGGCCTCGATCAGCTCGGCCGCGGTCTTGGCCTTGGCGGCTTCCGCATCGAAGCGCAGCAGGTAGTCGCGGGTGTAGCGGATCGCGCTGGCGTCCAGGGCGGTACCGGCGGCCATGTGGCCGGGCACGACGGTGGCGGGCTTCAGCGCCTCCATTTCGTCCAGTTGCGCGAGCCAGGCCTTGCGCTCGCTGGGCTTTTGCGTGTCGGCCGTCCACACATGCAGATTGCCGAAGATGGCGATGTTGCCGGCAACGGTCTTGATGGACGGAATCCACACATAAGGCCGATGCGCCAGCTCGCCCGTGGTGCCGCGCACTTCGAGGGTCTCACCGTCGACGCTCAAGGTCGTGCCTTGCAGCAGCTCAGGCACGATGGGTTTCTGCGGCGCGTTGGCACCCATCTTGGGCGACCAGAAGGCCAGCTTGCCGGCCAGCTTGGCCTGGATCTTGTCGCGCACGGCCGGGGTGGTCAGCACCTGGGCCTGCGGAAAATAGGCCTTCAGCACTTCGGCGCCGAAGTAGAAATCCGGGTCGGCGTTGCTGATGAAGATTGTCTTGAGCGTCTTGCCGCTGTCCAGCACATTGGCGGCCACGCGCAACGCGTCGGCGCGGGTGAAGCCGCTGTCGATCACCATCGCCTCGGTCTTGCCGCTGACCACCACGGCGTTGACGTTGAAGCTGTTGCCATCGGCGTTGTAGACCTTCACGGTCAGCGGCGCGGCAGTTTGAGCAGCGGCACCTGTGGCTGCGGCGGCAACGACACCCAGGGTCAAGGCGGGCAGGAAGAAACGGGTGAGTCCGCGGGAAAGGCTGCGGGGCTGGAACATGGTGGGATCTCCGTGGGTGGAAGCAAGGAACGGAATGGACTTTAGTTTTTTGCGATATGGTTGATAAAGCCCATATCAATTGATTGTTTGTTGCCTGGATCGACGCAATGGATCGTTTGACCGCCGCGCGCGTGTTCGTGGAAGTGGCCGACCGCGGCAGCCTGACCCAGACGGCAGAGCATCTGGAGATGTCGGCGGCCATGGTCAGCCGCTACCTCTCGGCCGCCGAGGATTGGCTGGGCGCCCGCCTGCTGCACAGGACCACGCGCAAGGTCAGCCTGACCGATGCCGGGGCCGCCGCCCTGCCCTCCTGCCGGCAATTGCTGGAGTTGGCGGACGAGGCCACGCACATCGCCGCCGAGCGCGGCCGTGAGCCGGCGGGGGTGCTGCGCGTGACCAGTTCCAGCTCCTTTGCCGAGGCCGAGCTCACCGCCGCCCTGGTCGACTTTCAGCGCCTGCACGCGCAGGTGGAGATCGTGCTGTCGGTGAGCGACAAGGCCAGCGACCTGGTGGGGGAGCGGGTCGACCTGGCGGTGCGCATCACCAACACGCTGGACCCGGCGATGATCACGCGGCCGCTGGCGCTGTGCCGTTCGATGCTGTGCGCCTCACCTGCCTATCTGGCGCAGCACGGCCAGCCGCACAGCGCAGAAGACCTGCGCCAGCATCGCTGCATCGCCCATGCCTTCGGCATCGGCAAGCAGTACCGCTTCACCCGAGGCAACGAGACGATCACGGTGCCGGTCAACTGGAGTTTTCACACCAACGAGACGGCGGTGCTGCGGCGGGCCGTGCTCAGCGGTGCCGGCATCGGCATGCTGCCGACCTACTACCTGGGCGATGAGCTGCGCACCGGTCGCCTGGTGCACCTGCTGCCGGACCACGAGCCCGGCGTGCTCGGCATCCATGCCATCTATCTGTCGCGCCAGCACCAGCCGCTGGCCCTGCGCCTGCTGGTGGACTTCCTGGCAGCGCGCTTTGCCGGTGAGCGAGCGCCCTGGGACCTGGCGATTGAGGAATCTCAAAAGCCGGCTTGAGCGCAAGGATGGCGGCCCCGCGGCAGGTTCAAATCTTGATGAAGTTCGTTGCCGACAGGGCGCCGAAGGGCAGCTGTGACAAACGGCCGCCTGCTGCCAGCGAGCCGAGGTCCACAGGGAAGTAGCCGATCGCTTCCAGCACCTTGCGCACGGCAAGCTTGGCCTCCATGTCGTCGCCGGCATAGAACTGCACGCGCTGGCCGCCGGACACTTCGGGCTGCGCCAGCACGTTCACGTCCAGATGATTCAGCGCCTTGACGACGCGGGCGCCGGGCACGTGTTCCTGGAAGACTTCGCTCGACGAGCGGCCGCCTAGGTCGATGGCCTTGATGCCATAGGCGGCCAGCGGATTGCTCGGGTCCTTGGCGTCGGGCGAGTTCGGATCGAGGAACTCCACGGGGTTGGTGCCGTCGATGACGATGCGCTTGTTCCAGGCAGGCAGACCCGTCAACGCGGTGCCCAGGTCGGTCCAGCGCACGGCGACGAGCACGATGTCGGCCGAGGCAGCTTCTGCCACTGTGCCGGCCGTGATGCTGGCGCCGAGTTCCGCCACCAGCGGGGCCAGTGAGGCCGGTCCGCGGCGGTTGGCGATGGTGGCTGCGATGCCCTTTTTCGCCAAGGCCCGAGCCACGTTGCTGCCAAGGCCGCCGGAACCGATGATGCCGATGTTCATGATGTTGTCCTTCGTTGGTTGACTTCTGCTTCGCCGCGGGTCGCGAAGCCGTGATGCGATGGCAGAAGCATAGAAAAGCCATCTTTGATTGACTAGGCGGCATAATCGGATTGAACTCATCCAGAAATGCAATGAATTCGACCGCGCTTGACTTGAACGATGTCGCCGTCTTCGTGCAAGTGGTGCGCAGCGGCAGCTTTGCCGAGACCGCGCGGCGCCTGGGCATACCGCCCAATACCCTGAGCCGCCGGGTGCAGCAACTCGAAGCGCGGCTGGGCACGCGGTTGATGCAGCGGTCCACCCGCAAGCTGTCGCTGACGAACGCCGGTCAGGACTTCTACGACCGGTGCGCCAGCGCCGTGGAAACCCTGGGTGATGCGGGCCAGGCACTGATGTCTGGCAACGAGGTGCCCAGCGGGCTGGTGCGGGTCGCGGCGCCGGCCGAGTTCTTCGATTTCTTTCCAATGGAATGCCTGGCGGATTTCCTCGCCAAGCACCCACTGGTGCGCGTGGACTTCGTCCTCAGCGACGCGCGGGCCGACCTGATTGCAGACCGCATCGACGTCGCCATCCGGGGCGGGGTGCTGGAAGACTCGGGGCTCTTCGCGCGCCAGGTGTTGGACGCCGGGCTGGACGGCCTGGTGGCCAGCCCGGCCTACCTCTCAGCCAGGGGCGCACCCGCCACCTTGCAGGACTTGGCCAAGCACGACTGCCTTGTCTTCGCGCACCCGAGCGGGCGTGCGACCTGGCGGCTCTCAGCGCGCGATGGCGCCGACACCGAGGTGCAAGTGGCCGGCCGGTTCAGCGGCAACACATCGCAGGCCTTGCGCAAGGCGGCATTGGCCGGCCTGGGCATTGCGCTGCTGCCGGCGGCGATCACGCGCCGTGAACTGAGCGCCGGCAGCCTGTTGCCGGTGCTGCCGCAGTTCCATCGGAGGGGACACGGCGTGCACCTGGTCTATGCCAGTCGCCGCCACTTGCCTTCGGCCGTCTCCGCGTTCATCGAGCTGGTGGCCGACAAGTTCGGTGAGCTGTCGGACACGGCCGCAAAGCCTTAAAAAAGCACGGGCGCTGGCTCACATGGAGGCAGCGCCCGCGGGTCGGTTGGGACCTGGCTACATCACGTAGGGAGATCCCTCTCGGACCAAGAGAATGAAGACATATCACCTCCTTTCGCAGCTTGCTGAAGCCCACAGGGTACCCCAACGCAGGGTTGCAGGCATGGCCGAAATCAATGCGGCCTGTGAGGTTTGCCGCGTGCAAACCCGTCTTTTGCAGAATGCACGGTCCACCCTACATTTCGCCAGGTGTTTCATCTGATCTGCGCAAACTGCTGCGCGCGTACCCGCCCATGGACGACACCGACCGCCAGCTGATTGCACTGCTGCGCGACAACGCCCGCCTGCCGGTCGTGGCCCTGGCCAAGAAGCTGCGCGTGGCGCGGGCCACCGTGCAGAACCGCATCGCCAGGCTGGAGGCCGACGGCACCATCGTCGGCTACACCGTGCGGCTGCGGCCCGAAGCCGAGGCGCACCGCATCCGCGCCATCATGAGCATCGAGATCGAAGGCCACCACGCCGAAGAAGTGCGACGCCAGCTGCGTGGCCACCCCAACGTGATCGCCCTGCACACCACCAATGGCCGCTGGGACCTGATGGCCGAGTTGCGCACCGACACGCTGGAGATGTTCGACAGCGTGCTCAACGCCATCCGCTCCATCGAGGGCATCTCCAGCACCGAGACCAGCATCCTGCTGTCCACGCACAAGCTCTGAAGCGCTTCGGCGCATGCTTGTTTTCCACGAGATGGATCGGTTATCGCGCCCCGGTTCGCGTCATCTTCAAGGCGGGCAGGCCGCTCGCTAGAGTCTCCTCGACCGACCACCCCGCAGTCATCGATCCGGCTGGCGCGGTGGAAAGTCCAACCACAAAGGAGACACAGATGGAGAAGACAACGATGCTGCGCCGGCGCGCCGCAAGCTGGTGGGCCCTGACGACGGCATTCGCGGCGGCCTTGCCGCTGTCTGCCACCGCCGCCCCGCCGATTGCCAACCTGCCGGCCGTGCCGGCGCTGATGCAGTGCTCGCTGCCGGCCTTCCAGGCTCTGAACCTCAGCGGCGTGGCCGACGACGGCGGCCAGGTCAGCTTCAGCAGCGCGACGCTGGTGGACGTGTCGTCCAGCAACCCGGCCGCGTACTGCGCGGTGCGCGGCGTCATCAGCCCGGGCGCCAGCTCCATCGTGATGAACCTGCCGATGGCAACCTGGACCCAACGCTACGTGCAGAACGGCTGCGGCGGCGAATGCGGCAACGACAACCTCGGCGCCCCCACGCAATCCAGCGGCTGCGTGCCGGTGGTCAAGGGCCAACTGGTGACGGCCACCACCAACATGGGCCACACCAGCGCGCAAGGCTCTGCCTGGATCGTCAACAACCCCTGGGCCGCGATCGACTTCGCCTACCGCGGCGTGCACGTCACCGCACAGGTGGCCAAGGCGGTCATCCAGCAGTTCTACGGCCAGCCGGCCACCTACTCGTACTTCGACGGCTGCTCCGACGGCGGCCGCGAGGCACTGATGTCCGCACAAAGGTACCCCAATGACTTCAACGGCATCACCGCAGGCGCGCCGGCCAACAACATGGACGTGCAGAACACGTACCACCATGCCAACCGGCTGCTGACCAACCAGAGCACGCCAGGCACCATCCCGCTGCCCGCGCGCAACACCTACCTGCTGCTGCGTGGCAACCTGCCGTACATCCACGCCAAGGTGGTGGCCGCCTGCGACGCGCTCGATGGTGTCAGCGACGGCATCATCGACGATCCGCGGGCCTGCAAGTTCGACACCAACACCCTCGTCTGCGCCAACAACGGCAATGAATCCGGCTGCCTGACCCAGGCCCAGGCCGACGCTGCCTTCCGCATCCACGACGGCGCGAAATCCGTCGCCGGCCACCGGCTGGAACCGGAAATCGCCAGCGAATGGGGCTCCGAGCTGGACTGGACGCTCTACATGCCCGACGCGCAGGGCGGCACCGCCTCCTCGGAGAACTTCGTCACCAGCTGGCTGTACAAGACCTACCTCAATGAGCCGTACTTGGACGAAGCCACGTCGACCCCGCGCACCATCAACGACCTGACATGGAAAGTGCCGGCCTACCGCAAGACGGTCAAGTCCTCGCAGCTGTACTCGGCCACCAACCCGAACCTCACGCCCTTCGCCGCAGCCGGCGGCAAGCTGATGCTGTGGCACGGCTGGGCCGACCAGCACATCTCTCCGCAGGGCACGCTGCAGTACTGGGAGACCATGACCAGCACCACCGCCAACAGCGACGACTTCGCCCGCTTCTACCTGTTCCCCGGCATGGGCCACTGCGGCAGCGGCCTGGGCCCGAACACCTTCGACGTGCTCACGCCGATGATGTCCTGGGTCGAGACCGGCACCGCGCCCTATGCACTGGTGGCCAACAACGCGACGACCGGCGTGTCCCGCCCGGTGTATCCGTACCCGACCGTGGCGCGCTACGTCGGCAGCGGCAGCACCAACGACGCGGCCAACTTCAAGCCCTTCACGCCGAAGAAGAAGTCCGGTGTGAAGGTCACCAACGCTGGCGACTACCTCTATTCGGCCGACTTCCCGCAGGTGCATTGCACCGCGCTGGGCACGCAGATCGCCTGCGACACCGGCGATTGAGTCAGTAACAACGCGAGGGGCCCGGCCTCTCGGTTCAAGGCTGCGGCAGCCGACTCAGCGTGCCGAGACCGCAGCCACCACCACGAGCACGCCCAACGCGAGGTTCAGCGCCACCAGCTGGCGGATGCGGTTCAGCACCTGCGCCGCAGCCGGCCAGGCCGAGGCATCGCAGAACGCCCGCAGCCTGGGGAGCAGTAGCAGGTACAGGTAGGCGAACACCGCGGCCATCACCAGGCCCAGCGTGAACATGGCATGCCAGCCCGGCGGCGCGGCGCGAAAGCCCACCGGCAGCAGCATGGCCAGCCCCGAGCCCAGCAACAGCAGCACGGCCACCGCCATGAAAGGCAGGAAACGCGAGAAGGTTGCCACCCACAGCGGCAGCCGCCGTGGTGGCTCCAGCACCTCGGCGGCCGCCGGGCGCAGGCAGAAGTAGGCGAAGAACATGCCGCCCATCCAGGCCATGGCCGCCAGCAAATGCAGCAGGAGCAGTGATTGGTGAAGCATGGTGGTCTCTTCGCAGGCGTTGGACAGGAGCCGCATTGTTGCCGGCCCGCGGCTGGCAAGATGGCGCCATGTTTTCCCACCACTTCACCGGCGTGCAGGACTTCGAGCGCGCGCTCGCCTTCTACCAGTCCCTGCTGGCCTCGCTCGGGCTGCAGCAACGCTTCGTCGACCCCTCACGCCCCTGGGCCGGCTGGCAAGTCCCCGGCCAAGCCCGCCCGCTGTTCGTCATTGCCGCACCGCACGACGGCACCCATGCCCCCGGCAACGGCCAGATGGTGGCCTTCCTCGCGCCCAGCCGCGAGGCGGTGCGCCAGGCGCATGCCATTGGCCTGGCGAATGGCGGCACTTGCGAAGGCGAGCCGGGCCTGCGGCCGCACTATCACCCGGACTACTACGGCGCGTATTTGCGTGATCCGGAGGGCAACAAGATCGGGTTGGCATGCCATGCCCCGGAGGCCGAAGCCGGCAGCTGAAGCCATGCCGCCAGGCAGGGGGTGGCTTCATCGGAGGCAGCTGGCGCCTGGCGTTTGGCGAGCAGCGGCGGCTTCAGTCCCCCACGGCCAGCAGGCTGCGGGCTTGCTCCCGGGCCTCTTCTAGCGACCATCTGCGGCCTTCCTGCCAGGCACGGTCGAAGGCGTCGTCGTCCTGGAGGGCGTGTCGCGCGACCTCGCGCAGGCGCTGCAGCCGCGCGGGGCGCATCGAGAACAGGGCCCGCTCTTCCCGGTGGCGCTGCACGCAGCCCCACACGCCCGCTGCAGCGACAGCGTGGCCGGGCACCTCCAGCGCGCCCGCAAACACGTCCAGCCATTCCAGCAACTCGTTGTACTGCCCGCGCGGCAGCCCATCGAAGGCCTGGCGCAATTCCGCCCTCGCGGCGGGCAGGTCCCCGAGGTCCTGCGCGACTTTCGCCAGCTGCATCCGCGCATACGCAGCACCGCCACGATCGCCGAACGCGATGAAACCCTGCAGGCTCTCCTGCAACGCGGCCCGCGAAGCATCGAGGTCCTTGAGTTCCTGCATCAGCAGCGACCACATCGTCAGCGTGGCCGCGGTATTCCACGGCCCGATGCTGCGAGCGACCGCCAGGCACTGCGACAGCCACGTTCTTGCCGTGGGCAGGTCACCGGACGACAAGGACGATTGCGCCAGCACGGCCAGCGCAAACGAGATGGTCCGCAGGTCACCGAACTCGCGCGCGATCGACAAGGCCTCCTCGGCCATGGCCCGTGCCGCCACCAGCTCGCTGCTGTAGGCCAGCACTTCCGCCAGGTT
>NZ_VIDT01000200.1 GCF_006519715.1 Ideonella azotifigens | reverse complement strand
CGGCCCGCTGCGCTTCAGCGAGGACTTCGACGCCGCGCCTGGCGAACTGCTGCACACCGCCTGCCAGCTGCGCATGGAAGGGCTGATCGGCAAGCGGGCCGACGCGCCGTATGTCTCGCGCCGTTCGGCCGACTGGCTCAAGCTCAAGTGCACCCAGCGCCAGGAGTTCGTCGTCGTCGGCTACACCGACCCGCAGGGCAACCGCAGCGGCTTCGGCGCGCTGCTGCTGGCGGTGCACGACCGCGAAGGCAGGCTGCAATACGCCGGCAATGTCGGTAGCGGCTTCAACACCGCCACGCTGAAGAAGCTCGCCGCGCAGCTGCAGGCCCTGGAAAGCACGCGTTCGCCGCTGTTGCTGAGCGCGGCCGAGTTGAAAGAGGCGGGCATCAAGGCCGGTGTGCACTGGGTGCGGCCCAAGCTGGTGGCCGAGGTCTCGTTCAGCGAATGGACCGGCCAGGGCCGGGTGCGCCACGGCGTGTTCCACGCGCTGCGCAGCGACAAGCCGGCAGGCGCCATCGTGCACGAGCAGCCGGTGGCGGTGAAGGGCGGCAAGCTGGCGGCCGCTGCGCCGGAGAATGCCTCCGAGCTGCCGCCACCAGCCAGCGGGCGTGCCTGCGGGAAGCTGCCTGCCGGGCTGAAGCTCACGCATGCCTCGCGGGTGATCGACGCCAAGAGCGGCACCACCAAGCAGCAGCTGGCGGAGTTCTATGCCGCCGTCGCGCCACGACTGCTCAAGCTCTGCGAAGACCGCCCGCTGGCGCTGGTGCGTGGCCCCGAAGGCGTGGGCGGCCAGCTGTTTTTCCAGAAGCACGCAGCCGGCCTGAAGATCCCCGGCCTGACCCAGCTGGACCCGTCGCTGGACCCGGGCCATGCGCCGCTGGTGACCATGGCCAGCGCCCGCACCTTGCTCGGCGCGGTGCAGATGAACGTGATCGAGCTGCATGCCTGGAACGGCCGCGTGCGCAGCGTCGAGGGCCAACCTTCCATCGCCCAGCCGGACCGCCTGACTTTCGACCTCGACCCCGGCGAAGGCGTGGCCTGGCCGCAGGTCCAGGAAGCCGCCCAGCTGGTGCATGCCATGCTGGACGAATTGAAGCTCACCGCCTTCCTGAAGACCAGCGGTGGCAAGGGCCTGCACGTGGTCGTGCCGTTCCAGCCGGACCTGGGCTGGGACGCGGTCAAGGCCTTCTCCAAGGCCATCGTCCAGCATCTGGCCAGCACCTTGCCGCAGCGCTTCGTCGCCAAGAGCGGGCCGAAGAACCGCGTCGGCAAGATCTTTGTCGACTACCTGCGCAACGGCTTCGGCGCCACGACAGCCTGCGCCTGGTCCGCCCGCGCCCGGCCGGGGCTTGGCGTGTCGGTCCCCGTCGACTGGGAAGAGTTGCCGACGCTGACCGGTGGCGACCACTGGACAGTCCCCACCATCGCCGCCCGCCTGAAGGCGCCGGACCGCTGGGCCGGCATGGAGCGGCACGGTCGGCAGAAGCTGCAGCCGGCGATGCAGGTGCTGGGGCACTTGCCGTGAGGAGCGGCCTGTGAAAGACCCGCCTTGCCGCTGTCAAAACCTGCTCGTTCATGCATGACATGCATAATCAAGGCACGGCTGCGATGACGCGGCCTTTTTTTGTGTCCACGGAGCAGAGCATGCAAGACGACAAAGGGCTGGCGTGGGTACTGCGCCAGCACGAAAGCAAGATTCTGCAGGACTGGACTGGCGCGCTGCAGGAAGTGCGGCGTCATGGCAGTCCCGGCAGCGGCGACACGCAAGCGCAAGCGCGCAGCTTCCTCGCCGCCTTTGCAGCGGCCATCCGCAGGTCCAGCGACGCCGACATGGCGGGCACCGAATGGGACGACGTGCGGGCGCTGTTGACCGACCTGTCGCGTGACCGTGCCGTGGCCGGCTTCAGCCCCACCGAAACCGCCACCTTTGTCTTCTCGCTGAAGCAGCCCTTGTTCGTGGCGCTGCGCGAGTCGCTGGCCGACGACCCGAAGCGGCTCAGCAGTGAACTCTGGGCCGTCTCGCTGATGCTGGACAAGCTGGGCCTGTTCAGCATCGAGGCGTACCAGAACGGCCGGGAGCAGGTCATCGAGCGGCAGCACCAGGAGCTGCTGGACCTGTCGACGCCGGTGGTCGAGCTCTGGCAGGGCATCCTCGCGCTGCCGCTGATCGGCACGCTGGACAGCGAGCGCACCCAGACCGTGATGGAGAGCCTGCTGGAGGCCATCGTCGAGAAGGAAGCGACCGTGGCGATCCTGGACATCACAGGCGTGCCGACCGTTGACACGCTGGTCGCCCAGCACCTGATGAAGACGGTGGCGGCCGCCCGGCTGATGGGGGCCGAATGCATCATCAGCGGCATCCGCCCGCAGATCGCGCAGACGATTGTTCACCTCGGGGTCAACCTCGACGGTGTCATCACCAAGGCCACCCTGGCCGGCGCGCTGCAGACGGCCTTGCGCAAGACCGGGCAGAGCGTGCAGCGCGCCGAGCCGCTGAAGGTCGGCAACTAGAGGCCGCGCCCGGTGGACCACATTCCCATCCTCAAGGTCGACAGCTTCCTGCTGGTCTCCATCCAGGTCGAGTTGCACGACGAGCTCGCGATGAGCCTGCAGGACGACCTGACCCAGAAGCTGCTGAAGACCAACTCGCACGGCGTGCTGATCGACATCTCGGCGCTGGAGATCGTCGACTCCTACATTGGCCGCATGCTGTCGCAGATCTCGGCCATCGTGGGCATCATGGATGCCACCATGGTGCTGGTCGGCATGCGACCGGCCGTGGCGATCACGCTGGTCGAACTCGGCATGACCATGGCCGGCGTGCGCACGGCGCTGAACGTGGACAAGGGCCTGGCACTGCTGCGGCGTTCTCTGGACGAGCCCGGAAGGATCGTCGCCGCACCGTGACCGACGCTGTCGTGGTCGAGATCCGCACGTCTGAACAAGTCAGCGCGGCCCGCAGGTTGGTGCAGGCACGTGCGATGGCCATCGGCCTGTCGACGCTGGAGATGACCAAATTCGTCACGGCGGCCAGCGAGCTCGCGCGCAATGTGCTCGTGCATGGCGGCGGCGGCACGATGACCATGCGTGACCTGCAGCGCGACGGCAAGCCAGGCCTGCAACTCGATTTCGAGGACCAGGGGCCTGGCATTGCCGACGTGCAGCAGGCGCTGCGCGACGGCTACACCACCGCCAACAGCCTGGGCCTGGGGCTGGGCGGTGCCCAGCGCCTGGTCAATGAATTCGAGATCGTCTCCCGCCCAGGCGCGGGCACGCATGTGCGGATCGTGCAGTGGAAACGACGGTAACCGTCGACGACCACAGCCGCATTGCGGAGGTGCGTCGTGCCGCGGCCCTGCTCGGCCAGACGATGGGCCTGAGCCCTGAGTTGATCGCGCAGGCATCGCTGGTCACGTCCGAGCTGTGCACCAACATCCTCAAGTACGCAGAGCGGGGCGAGGTCTGGCTGAGCACGCTGGCGGCCAATGGCACGGCCTACGGGCTGGACATCGTCGCGCTGGACCGCGGCCCGGGCATTGCCAACTTCGCCGCCGCGGCCAAGGATGGCTTTTCCACCGGTGGCAGCCTGGGCATCGGGCTGGGCACCATGCGCCGCGCTGCCGCGCTGTTCGACATCTACACCGCGCCCGGCCTGGGCACTGCCGTGCTGGTGCGCTTGCAGGAAAAGAAGCTTGCAGCGCCAGGGGACGACGGTTTTGTCGTCGGCAGCCGGATGACGCCGATACGCGGCGAGATCGTGTCGGGCGACAGCTGGTCCTGCCTGCGGTTTGGCCCGTCCATCGCGGTGACGGTGGTCGACGGTCTTGGCCATGGCCCGAAGGCGGCCGAGGCGGCGCACGCCGCGATCGAAACCTTCCACCGCTGCGTGCGCGATGTCGGTCCGGCCCAGGTCGTGCAGCTGGCCCATCAGGCCTTGTTGTCGACACGCGGTGCGGTGATGGCGGTGGCCTGCATCGATGGCGATGCGCAGACGCTGCGCTTTGCCGGCCTGGGCAACATCAGTGCGGTGGTCCACACCCAGGGCGTGGCGGTGCGCCTGAGTTCGAGCGACGGCACGGTCGGCTACGGCGTGCAGAGGGCGCGCGAGTCCTCGGTCGCCTGGGTGCCCCGCTCGACGCTGATCCTCAACACCGATGGCCTGAGCTCCCGCTGGAGCCTGGCCAGGCATCCCGGCCTGCTGGCCTGCCATCCCTTGCTGATTGCGGCCGTGCTGCATCGGGACTTCGCTCGCAACACGGACGACGCCACCGTCGTCGTCATCCAGGGCCAATGATGCAGATCGCTGTTTTGACCGTCAGGATCCAGACCAACCAGAGCCTGGTGATGCTGCGGCATCGGTGTCGCCAGGTCGGCGAGTTGTTCGGCCTCGAAGCCCTGCAGCGCACGCGCCTGACCACGGCCGTGTCGGAGATTGGCCGCAATGCGCTGCAGCATGCCGGTGCCGCCACGGTGAGCTTTCTGGTCGGCGATTCGGCCACCTTGCCGGGCGCGCAATCGGTGCTGATCCGGGTCGCGGACAAGGGCCCCGGCATGCCGGCTTCAATCTGGGCCGATGGCGAGATCGGCGCGCTGCACAGGGCCGGCGGCCTGCACGGCAGCCAGCGCCTGGTGGACGCCTTCTGGATCGAGACCCCGCCTGGCGGTGGGGCCAGCGTGTCGATGGAAATGCTGCTGCCGCGCACGGCGCCCAGGCTGGCGGCCGCCGACATCGGCCAGCGCATCGATGAGCTGCTGCGCTCCCAGCAGCAGAGCCCGCACGAGGAGCTCGAGCAGCAGAACCGCGACATGCTGCACGCGCTGGACGAGTTGCGCCAGCGCAAGCACGACCTGGAACTGGCCGATCAGCGCAAGAACGAATTCGTGGCGATGCTGGCCCATGAGTTGCGCAACCCGCTCGCGGCGATCTCGATGAGCATCGAGGTGATGCGGCGCAAGCGCGACCTCAGCATGGCCGAGGTCGGGAAGTACCGCGACACCATCGGCCGTCAGGCGACCCAGCTCACCAAGCTGGTCAACGACCTGATGGACGTCTCGCGCGTCTCGCGCGGCAAGGTCGAACTGGAGCGCGCCGTGGTCGGCGTCGGCTCGCTGGTGTTCGAAGCCATCGAGATGACGCGGGCCTTTGTCGATGCGAAGCAGCACCGGCTGCGCGTGCCGGCCCTGGACGACGTGGCCTTTGTCGATGTCGACCTGGTGCGCATGAAGCAGGTCATCAGCAACCTGGTGCACAACGCTGCGCGCTACACGCCCGAAGGCGGCCTGATCGAGATCGGCATCACGCCGGCCGACGCGGTGGTGCACATCAGCGTCAAGGACAACGGCGTTGGCATTGATGCACCGATGCTGCCGAAGATCTTCGAGCTGTTCACGCAGGCACCGAACAGCCTGGCGCGAGAAGACGTCGGCCTGGGCATTGGCCTGACCATCGTGCAGCGCATGGCCGCGGACCACGGCGGCAGCATCCGTGCAAGCAGTGCCGGGCTGGGCCTGGGCAGTGAATTCATCCTGACGCTGCCGACCGTTGCCAAGCCCGCGGTCGCAACCGAGGAGCCGCCGTTGTTCGCGCCGGCACCGGAGACCGCCCCGCGACAGCGGCGGCTGCTGCTGGTGGACGACAACGCCGACGCGCTGCAGGCCATGGCCGAGTTGTGCCGGATGCACGGCTACGCCTGCACGGTGGCCAGCGACGGGCCGCAAGGCCTGGCCGCCGCCATCGACCAGCCGCCCGAGATCGCCATCGTCGACATCGGCCTGCCCGGCCTCGATGGCTTTGGCCTGGCGAGCGAGCTGCGCCAACGGTACGGCCCCGACATGACCCTGATCGCCATCAGCGGCTACTCGACGCAGGACACCCGGCTGCGCGCCAAGCAAGCCGGCTTCGACGATTTCCTGGTCAAGCCAATCGACATGCATGCCCTGCTGCTGCGGCTCGCAACAAGCGCTGGCCACGACGCCGGTCAGCCGATGAGGTGAGGTGGCCGGCGCCTCGGGGGCGCTTGTGCCAACACAGGCAGGCCGCATTGGTACGCGAGGCATCTGCGCGGGTTTCGGAGATGACCTCTGGCGGTTACGAGCTGATCAAGCCCCCGCGCCCCCATCCGCATGCCCCAAGAGCGCGAATACCCCGGCAGGGTGTCCGGCACGCAGTTGGTGAACCCGGACTTCGTCGCCTTCGCCCAAGCCTTTGTCGCGCATGCCGAGCGCATCGAACACGAGGTGGACTTCCCCGCGGCATTCGCGCGCGCCAAGGCCTCAGGCAAGGCCGCGATGATCGAGCTGGTGACCGACCGGCTGCAGCTCGGGCCGCAGTCGCGCATGAAGATCGCCTGCTGCCGTCACAACTGCTTGGCCGAGAAGGTGTCGCAGGCGCCGGGGTCGCCCTTGTCGTAGCCGGTGCTGAACCACTTCACGCGCTGGGCGGAGCTGCCGTGGGTGAAGGCGTCGGGCACGACGTGGCCGCGGGACTGTTGTTGCAGGCGGTCGTCGCCAATGGCCGTGGCTGCGCGCAGGGCGGATTCCAGGTCGCCCGGTTGCAGCCAGTGCAGGCGCTGCTGGGCATTGTTGGCCCAGACGCCGGCGTAGCAGTCGGCCTGCAGTTCCATGCGCACGGACAGGCCATTGGCGCCTTCCATGCGGGCGCCGCGCTGGCGTGCCTGGTCGACCTTGGCGGAGGTGCCGAGCAGGCGCTGCACATGGTGGCCGACTTCGTGGGCAATCACGTAAGCCCGCGCAAAGTCGCCGGAGGCCGCGAAGCGGGTTTCCATGTCGTGGAAGAAGCTCAGGTCCAGGTACACGCGCTGGTCGCCCGGGCAGTAGAACGGGCCGACCGCCGACTGGGCGTAGCCGCAGGCGGAGTTCACGCCGCCGTTGAACAGCACCAGCGTCGGGTCGCGGTACTGCTTGCCGCTGGCGCGGAAGATCGCGCCCCAGGTGTCCTCGGTGTCGCCGAGGATGGCGCGCACGAACTCGGTCTGCGGGTTCTTCGCAGCCGGCGAGGTGTGGGCTTCGCGCGGTGGCGGCGCCTGGTGCTGCACGCTGCCGCCGCCGGACATCTGGCCCAGCAGCTGCAGCGGGTTGATGCCGGTGAACAGGCTGATGACCAGCACCACGGCCACGCCGCCAATGCCCAGCCCGGTGCCGCCGCCCACGCGGAAGCCGCCACCGCCGCCGTTGCCACCGTCGTCATCGGCCTCGACCACGTTGTCGCTGCGCCGGCCTCGTTCCCACTCCATCGCGTTCTCCGGTAACCGGCTGCGCGGGGCGCCTGCCGGTGGATCCATCCAGCCCGCATTCTGCGGCAAGGCCGGACATGACAAGGCCCGCGAAAGCGGTCAGTCGCTCGCGCGGGCCTTGGGGTCGGACTGCCGGGCCTGCCGGCAGGCGGTGCGAGAGGCTTACACCTTCATGGCCCGTGCCTGGTCGCGCAGCGCGCGGATCTGGTCATGGTTGCGCTGCGCGCCGTCGGCCTGGCGCTGGACCAGCATGCGGATGTCCGCCGGCAGGTCTTCCTTCAAGGCCTTGCGGTACGCGCCCAGGGCCACGTCCTCGCCGCGCTCGGCTTCTTCGAGCAACGCCAGGTCGGTGTAGCCGGCCAGCGTGCCCTTCACGGCGACCCAGCCGCGGTGCATGGCGCCGCCGGCGGTGCCGCCGTCTTCCGGCGTTTCGCCCATGGTGCGGATCACGCTCTGCAGCTCGGAGGCCGCCTGGCGGCAGTCGGCCGCACGGGTCAGGAAGCTCTGGCGCAGCGCCGCGTCCTTGGCGTGTTCGGCGCAGGCCTGGAAGCCGAATTCGCCGTCCTTGCTGGTTTCAACGAGGCGATCCAGGGTCTTGGTGATGTCATTCTTGTCCATGATGTCCTTCCGGTCTTCGGTTGCGAGATTGCCCGTTGCGGGGCCGCTGTCCCAGGTTCGGCAAGCCGTGTGCCCATCGGCTGCGGGTTGGGGATGGCTGTGGTTCTGAAGGTGTTTTCGGTGGTGTTGGGCGCAGATGGGGCGTGGAATGCTTTGCCGCAGTGCTTACCGCCGGGTTTCGCGCGGCGTTGCTTTTTCTGCCATGGCCCGGCGCAGCGCGGCCAGCAGCGGGCCGGGTGCGCAGGGCTTGCGCAGCACGATGAAGTCCTGCACTTCGGCCAGCGCCGCGCTGTAGCCGCTGATCAGCACCACCGGCAGCGTTGGCCGCTCGCGCCGCAGCATGCGCGCCAGCGTCAGCCCGTCAATGCCGCCCGGCATCACCACGTCGCTGAGCACCGCGTCGAAGGGCTCGTCTTCCAGTTTCTGCAGCGCCTCGGCGGCATTCGCGGCCCAGCTCACTTCGCAGCCATAGCAGCTCAGCAGCAGGCCGGTGGT